>NZ_CP096568.1 GCF_023221595.1 Rhodococcus qingshengii JCM 15477 | reverse complement strand
CCTTCGGGGCCGTAGTTCCGGGCTGCGCCCGGAACCGGAAGGGCGCGGGCGGCAAGCCGCCCTGATGACGGAAGTCCTACTCGCTGCGCGCCGGACTCGTGGCTGCTTTTCGTTGTGGCAAAAAAGATTCCAAGAGAAGGCGCGCACAAAAAATGTGCGCGCCGTTTTTGGTTGCGCCGCAATCGAAAGTGGTGGTGCCATCCTTTGGCTGATCGGGACGGCACCACCGAATCGTTATCTTCCGGTTCGAGTGCTCGCTGTTACCGCCGCCGTGCGCAGTTGGTCCCAGAGCGCCGGATTCATTCCGAAGTCGAGTGCGCGCTCGAACAACTGCCCGAAGGAATGAGCCGGATCGAGGGTGCGCCCGACGATGAGGGCCTCGCGAGAAAGCGCCGCATGACGCGCCACCCAATGGAATATCGCGCCGATGATGATCACCGGACCGGCAAGGTTGGCGGGCAGTAGTGCCCCTACTTGCCGCAACATCTCAGCGGCGGCATCGGCGTTCTTGTCCGTCACATGTACGAACAACAGATCACGGACAGTCGCATCGTGCATCGCGGCCGCGATAAGCGCTGCATGTTCGTCCGTGACGACGATTCCCCCGTCATTCTTCGCTCGACCGATATACGGCGCTAATCCACTGGTGAACGCGAGTTCGGCTGCCCCGCGTGGATCCATGGCCGCCAATTTCACTCGCTGCTGATCGAAACCTTGCGCGACCGTTGCGGCGCGCTCTGCGCCGAACTGAGCCGGTTCGAAAGCTGCGCGCATCTGCGCACGAGTCTGCAGCGTGGCCACGCCGAGTGACTGCGCCTCCAACACGATCGGATGCGACCGCAAATCCATCTGGTCACCGGCCTGCAACGCGAGCGATCCGACGCCGTGCCACCGGCGAACGACACCCTCGGTGAAGACGTACACCGGTGTAACCGCATCCGGTCGGAACTGCTCGAACACCTCACCCACAGCATCGCCACGCTCAACCGGCCCGAACACCACTACCAACATTTCGCGGCACTGGGCGAACGGAGTGGCGCCCTCCAGATTCGCCAGAACTCGCCCCGACTCGACATCAGTCAGCTTGATCATCGCAACCGGCATCGGCTCGAGATCGAGGGCGATCACAACCACCTCATCGACAGGAATATGACCGCCGAGCGCAACAGCACCGGCAACGCAATCGGACGGCGAAGACAAACGAAAAGTACTCACAGGTAACCCCTTTGGGTCGTGGGGGTGCGCTGGTGAGGCGCACCGGACTAGGACAACACCGATGACACTGCCACATGCCTCCGACAGAAAGAGCCATGAACGGCGGTGAAATGCCGCTTGCCCTCGCCGTGCCGGGGGCAGGGCGAGACGCGAGAAAGGCCCTGGTCCAGAGGGTGCGGACCAGGGCCTTCCCCGCGTCTGCGGGGAGGGGTTTAGGCGATCGCGGCGACGACGTCCGCACTATTCGTCACCAAGGCAGCGTGACCCTCCCTGATCGCTCGGTGACACCCTTCGGAGGCGGCCGAGGTCACCGGACCCGGTACCGCCAGCGCGGGTCGGCCGAGCTTGGACGCCCACGTCAAAATGTCACGAGAACCGCCGCGCCAACCGGTCTCTACAACCACCGACGCCTGAGACAGGGCGGCGATCAAGCGATTCAGCGCGAGCGAACGATGCCGAGAGGGGACTGAGTGTGTGGGCGGGTACTCACTGACCACAAGGCCGCCATGCTCCGAGATGTCTCGGAACATTCGCTCATGTGCAGCGGGATGAGCCCGGTCGATGCTTGCTGCTGTGACTGCGATCGTCGCACCGCCCACTGCCAAGGCAGCACGATGTGCGGCAGAAGCAATTCCGAAGGATCCTGTCGAAACGACAGTCCAACCCGTAGCGGACAGGTCACCGGCAATCTCGGAGGTCACATGTTCGCCGTATGCCGTCGACGCCCGGCTTCCCGCGATCGCGATCATGCCCCGATCGGAGTGCAGGGAACCAGTGCCGAGGACCCAGAGCCCAAGAGGGCTCACATCATCCCCGTCTGCGCCGGTGAGGGCGCTAAATCGTTCGCGTGGCCACTCCGCGTCGTCGGGAGTGACGAACCGCCCGCCGAGATGCTCGGTGACCTCGAGGAACTGCGCGGCCCGATCGCCTCGCCGTAGATCCTCAGATCCCAGAGGCAATCCCTCGACGGGCACTCGGTCCCTAACAGCTGCTGCAGCCTCTTCGACTCCGAGCTCCTCGACCAAAGCGACCAACGCCGCGGATGGCCCGTCCGAGACCACGGACAAAAATGCCCACGCCTCACGCCTGCTATCGAAAATTGCACTATCGACACTCGGTACTGAAACAAACACCACGACAGATCCCCTTTGAGTGGGAACAAGGTGAGCTGGTCACGCTCACCGAAAACGAACTAGGACAGCACAAACACTAACCGACAGCACCGACGGAATTGGTCCGAAATGCCCCTGACCCTCGCCGTGCCGGGGGCGGGGCGAGACATGGAAGAAGGCCTGGTCGCGCGGTTGCGCGACCAGGCCTGATCCATGGGTGGTGGCCGGCGAATCCTCGGGATGGCGCAGGCTCCGCTATATCGCAGCGACGCTCTCCGCTGTCATGGCTCCGACCGCAGTGCGCGCTAGTAGCGAATTGGTTCGCTGTGCCTGTGCGATCCACTCTGACTGTTCACTCTCATTGAGTGACAACCATTCTCGCGACGTCAACACTGCGCAGTCGAGTGCTGCAACAACCGTGATTGGTGTGAGAAGCCTCCAAGCGGCTAAACGATAAACATCGGCGAACTGTGCATTGACCGGAGGCCACTGCGCATCTGGGTGCAACCTCGAAAAGGACTGCGCTGCAACGTTCTCCACTGCCGCAGCAACCGGGTAGTGCCGAGACTGCCGAAACTCTCCGCTGTGGATTTCTGTTCGATGATCACTCATGAGCAGGTCTCCTCTGAGACGGTTCCGGCCGCCGCGGTCTGCGCACCTTCATCGCGACGTTTATGCCCGCTGAGCTTGTGATACGGCATGGTGTCAGTCCAACTCCCCCCGACTATGGAAGGAATCGTCACAGACTTTTTGTTGACCCGGACAACCGGGTACCAACCTCCGGACCACTGGACGAGATCGCCCTTCGAGATCGTGTCAGGACCGTAGTTCGTCGCCTTCCCGGACTCGATTTGCTGAGCCCGGACCGCTTCCCAGTAACTGATCTGGTCCTCGCGCTTGGCGATCCTGCCTTCTAGCAGTTCCCGGTAAGCACCTTGCGCAGGTGGGAACTGCTCGACCTGCTTGGTGTCGCCCAGGACAAACAACGTCCGTTCATGTCCGTCGCGCTCGCGCTGGTCCGCCCGCTGATCGGCGTGCAACTTGTCGATGCGGTTCTTCACCGTCACAGGGCTGTAGCGAGCCTCTGTAGTCGCAGCTGCGGACTCTGCACGTCGTTGCGTTTGCCGTGCATCATTCTGGGCGGAAACTGCCTGACCTAGCCGCCTGTGCGCCGTATCGAGTGCTCGGCGATGGCGCTGTTCGGAATGATGACCGATCTTGATCGGCTCTCCCCCGGGAGGCAGCGCTTCGACCGCGCGATGTTCCGCCTTCCACGCCTGTTCCGCTCTATCCGAGCGGCGTTCCGCCTTCAGTTCGAGTGCAGCGACGCGCTCCGCCTGCCGATCGATGCGATCGGCTTCAACCTCGACCGCCGGCCTAGCTGTGGCATCGATTGAAATCTCGACCTCGAAACCCTGCGCCCGTAAGGCATCTGCCGTCATGTCGATCAAGCGAACACGTGGCGCTCGATCGCGACTCCCCCGCATTCCCCACATCGCAATGCTGCGAAACCACCGCCACCCGTGCGCCCGTAGTACCTCGCCGGAACCGTCACCGCGGGAGGTTCCATCGATCAACGTGCCATCAACCGCGCTGTGCGAAATCGTCAACATGCCAACTCCAAAATAACCGGTAGAGGGAGGATGGTCAGTCCGCCCACACTTCACTAGGACACTGATCATTATACTGCCTGACCTGCTAATATATGGGAAACTTTCGATGAAGATGCCCCTGACCCTCACGGTGCCGGGGGCAGCGTGAGGGTCAGGGGCAGCGGGCGGTAGGTTGTGTTCGGAACCCCGCAGTTTCGGCCCCTAGCCGACATGTGTGTGTTGAAGTGGATGAGGGTATTGAAACGGCAGTAGTACAGAGGATGAGGATCCGCACCGATGACGCAGCAAGAGCCGTGGCGCAGGATCTCCAACCCTGTTGATTTGCCGGCCTTTAGCGGTGCCGCCGACCTGCGAGTGCTTGATGCAGAGGTTTTCGAATGCATCCTTCGTGACCACCTGATTCCTCGATCCTCAGAGCGAAAGTACAACGCGCACTGGCGAAACTTTTGGAATGTGCTGGCTTTCGACGATGAATTGGCGGATCGGGCGACGGCCATCCTCGAAGACTTCGTGGATCAAGCTAAAGCAGCTCTCGACGCAGGAGAGTTGGATGACAAACAACAAGGCCGCGCCAGGAAATTCATCGACAAATCGGTCATGGCGCTCGACCGAATCGACAAGGCAGAGGATGCGCCTCTGGCCTGGATAGGCGAGCGGGCAGCACAGTTCAACCCGCGATCACGCGAGGTCATAGAAAAGCTCGTCCAAGCGATCGCGGAACACCGCAAGACTTTGGACAACGAAAAACTCTGGCGAGTACTCAGACGCGTGGGACTGGACCCGGACGCACGCTGACCTCTCATTGATCGCGGCCTTCGCACTGTGGCGGATTCTCCAATACGTCGGTATCGCGACGGTGGGTGGTGTCAGCGCAAAGCCGCGGCGACAGCGAGCTGCGAAAGATCCACTACTGGACCGTCTTCAGCCCAGACCTGAGTCCTACCGACTGTCAGGATTTCGCGAGAAGGCAGCACACACCACGGTTCGACACGCGAGAGCACCTCATGAACGAGAACAGTGGCGTGGAACCGTGTCGGCACAGTAGTGACGTCGAGCAACTCACCTCGCCGCCGCAAATCGGCTGTCGATCGAGCAGTGCCGTTACTGATCACCACTTGCCGAAGCGGAAGACCGCGTAATGCGAGTACTCCAACGACGTGCGGTTCCAGCCAACCTTGTTCGCGCCATGCGGAAAGGATCCCTCGCCCCTTGGGCAGAGAGATCTTCATGATCGCTTCACTCGCATAATCAGCAGCCTGTTGTGATCGTTCCTGGGTGTCGGCCGGCGGGCGACACAACTGCAGAAGTCTGGTGTGCGGAATCGCCGCATTCTGGCGATTACTGCCCGCCATCCATCGCTGGACGGTGCGAACACTGACGCCGGCCGCATTTGCGACGGCAGCCGTATCGACGTGTCCGGTGGAGGTACGCCCGTAGCAGGTCCCCAACATCGCTTCGAGGCGCTTGCGCGTCCAACGAGGGGCCGCAGGAGCCATCACGGGCGATCGATCCCCATCTCGTCGATGCGTTCGAATTCCCAGCCGGCGACATACTGCTCATCGGCATGGTTCGTCATCCACTTGGACACACCTTCATCACCGTTCTGCTCGAACGCAGACCACATTGCTTCGACATCGGCGGGGGTGAGTTCGAGTTGGATCTGGCGGCCCCGCTTGTAGGTCTTACCGGCGGCGCTCGGACCTTGATGACCACGTACGCGAAGGTGACCACCCCGATTTGCGAGTGCCTTGCCTTTCGACGTCGCTCGAAAAGATGCCAGCGCAGCTTTGCGTCCGCGCTGCGTCGTGGCCGCTTGCCGTGATTTCTTTGCCAGTTTCTGCAACGTGTCGGCTCTGGGTTTACCGATCCGTTGGTGTCCCTCTGTCGCTACCCACCGCTGAACCGTACGTTGTGTTACCCCAAGGTCTTTGGCTGCATCTGCAGTGTTGAGCCCACCTCGCTTGTTGAATCCGTACGCAGCGAGCAACAGTCCTCGAACGTCCGGAGCTCCTCGTCCCGGCGACACCGACGCACCGCTCCTTCCGGTGAGGGCACCGAAGATCGTCGAGCGGCGGCCAGGATCTTTGTTCGTGTTCTTACGTGCCATCACTGATCACCGCCGACGGCGTAGTCCGCGGCATTCCAATCCAAATGGAGTTGGTCTTTTCCTCGGTAGCCCTTGCCAGTCAAGAACTCGACCTGATCGGCAAGCAAGGCTGAGCCTTCCCATTTGTACTGTCCGAACCCGCGACCTAACGTCTCTTTCTCTCCAGGCCAGGAAGCGATCGGATCAGGATTGTCGGAGACGTACAGAACGGTGTCGTTCGAGATGGCAACTGGCCAACGGCCACTGGCCTTACCGATCTTCACCACCCGACGGAGGATATTCGCCCTGGCCTTCGCGATGATGTGATGGCGCCGCTCCGGCGCATAACCTGGCCGACCCTTCATGAAATCGCTACTGCCGAGCATGCCCAGAGTGCGCGTGTAGACAACCTTGAGCTGATCGCGGGCGAGCTGAGCATCAGGATCATCGAGGTCCAACGCCGAACGCGCATCCCGGATCCGCTTGTACCAAGGATCGAGAACTCTCCCGTGCTCGTTCCACACATACGCCTCGAGAACTTCCGGCTCATATCCGAGTTCGAGCGCATACTGCATGGTCGGCGTTGTCACCCATTTGGGCTCGTTAATCGAAAGCCCTCTCGGGTTCAAAGGATTCGGGTACCGCCAGTCCGAGGATTCCGGAATCTCGATCTTCCAGTAACCGGGCAGAGACTTGTCGAAAACGGCACCGGCTTCATGATGCTGCGGATCTCCAATTCCGAGTTCGAGACTGGCGATGCCCGCGGCGTGGGATCCGCCTCGGTCATACGCGTGAATAAAGAGATGCTCGGCCTCATCTGCAGTCAGGGGCCGTGACCAGTCGATATCAGTTTCGGTGTTACTCATCTGAGACGGCGGAACCGGTTCTGACGGTGCGAAAACCGTGTCTCGTTCCCGCGAACGAGTGCTGATCATCAGATCGAACCCCGTAGTAGACGCAGACATTGCCCATGGAAACTTCAACGCATCGGCGAACGTCGCTAAGCGTGCCGCCAACACTGCCGGCGTCGGCGCATCGGCGAGGATCGGCATGTCCAATTCGTCCTGACCCATTGCCGAGACGAACGCTACCCAGACACCGCGCTCGTCGCCATGCCACACTCGAGTCCACGTACCCAGACGATCACCGAATTTTCCGCCCAGAGACCAGCCTTCCTTCAAAGCCTCAGTCACGAAAGGGATTCCTGTAGTCAACGTGCGCATTTCTTCAGCACGTTTACGCGGGTCATCTCCGAGAGCCCCTGTCTCGATCCCGAACCGCCGCGCCATGGTATCGGTCACCCAGATCTGCCCGGGTTCGCTCCACCGATCATTCACTGCGGTACCGAAGTTCTGTGCCCGGATCACTTCAGCAATGTGCCCCACATGAAGGATCGGGCCGGGGTCGATAACCTCACCGCTAGGTAGCCATAATCCATCGACGTCGAGTACCCCCGCCGGCCCGGCGAAGTGCCGTCGATCCGCCGCACTGCCTGTTGTCTTCGGGTGGAATCTTACTGCGCGACTTTCGTTGGCGAGCGTCGAAGTTCTCCCTGAGTTTCCGTCTGAAGGTAGGGATATTCCGGACAGCGGCGACATGTTTTCCACCATGTCATCGCTATTCGGAGATGAAACAGACAGCACCGCACGAGTTTTGACCGTGCTGTCGAGCCAGCACTCGATGTGCATCGGGCGCTTTTCGAACGCGAAGGGTGAGGTGAGTCCACACATCGAGCACGGTGCGGCCGGGAAGATCGGTTCGGCGACCCCTCTGCAGCCTTCCGAGTCGTGATAGCTGGCCACCTGCTCCTCCTCGGCGATAACAGATTCGTTCAAGTTCTGCGTGTGATCGGGCAGGGAGGACTGTAGGTCATGACCCCGACTGGATTTCGCTGACAAAATGTCTGAAAGGTGCGAGAGATGGTGTACCTGAGAGGGGCGGGGTATGGGGCTTTCGTCTACAGGTCTGCCGCTGCTGCCAGGATTTCTTGTGTCATCCGATCCTGAAGGGCCGGTTCCGTCGGAATCGGAGGGACCTGTTCCGTCGGAATCGTCATCGCCAAGTACCTTCCACAACCTCAACGCGGTCAATCGCTGACGCCGATCTTCACAATGGATAGTGCGCTGGACCGTGTACCTAGGCGTTTTTCCCGCGCGTTCTTCGCCGATCAGGATCCCTTCGTCGTACAAGGCTCGCAGTGCCGTGCCTCGGTCGATCTGCGGAGCATCCGACATCGACTGTGCTGCTGCCTTGAGAACCTGCTCGAGAGCAGTCGATTCCACGAGCAACTGCGCTTCCCCATCGCGTGGCGTCGGATCAGTGAGCACGTAGCCGAGGCGGATTCCACGCGCATCCTCGCGATATTTCTTCACGTCCTGAAATTCGCCCACAAGTGTCCGTCGCCATCCCAACCTGTTAGCCAGCGGAAACATAGGAGCCTCGCCGGTCCGAACATCGTCGACATACGCCAACCCGGTACGTAGGGCATGGGCGATCAGCTCGCGAACCCGGGCGCCAGTGCGAGAAGGCAAATCAGGATCGGCGGCCGCGGTGATCGCGTCGCGGAGCCCGACATGGACAATCTCGAGGGTCTGATCGACTTCTTCCTCTGTCAATGCGCCCACGTCGAGTAGGAAACGGGTCATAGCAACCCAACCGCCCCAGATCGCGCCCACGGCTTCGGCTTGGCGCACACTCTCTCCACTCGAGCGCAGAGACTCGGCATAATGTGCAGCCGCTCGAGACGCTATTTCGCGAGTCTCGTCCAAATGACTGGCCAGATACTGCAGGAAGCTGGCCATCAACAATGCGCGGCCATGCCGACTCTCGTCCCGGTCGAGAGTGATGAGCTTGTCCAACTCGATCTCATCCGCTTGCAGCGGTACTGCAAGCATGCGCTGCGCTCCCGATCCGGGACGAGGCATCACCTCGGACGTGACAACAGCTGACGCGCGAGGGGGTGTGCCATCGAGAATGCCCAAACCATCACGAGTGGAACGCGATCGAGATTCTCCGTTATGCACCATGCGCGCGAATTCCTCGAGGGACTTCTGAGCGGCACCCCAATCCCGAGTTGGAGCCACGTCATCAGCCCAGTAGAGCGCATCCTTCGCCGAATTCAGTTTAATCCGAAGGGCGTTGAGAGTGTCTCCATTACCCGACATGGACGACGCTGGCCGCCGCCGATCCCACAACTCCCCCCAATGATGCATCGCGATGGATGTCAAAGACGTCTTGTACGAGCCCGGTGAGCCCACGATCAACAGCACCCACGGGTTCGGACCGAGAGCAGATCGATAGACGTGCCCGAGCAACGTCGCGGACACACGCGAGGGAAACTGCGTCAACATCGAGCCCGAATGCGCCAAGAACGATTCTCGGATCCGCGCTGCATCTCGAATCGGTGCAGGCAGGTCGTAACGAGCCAAAGGCCCACTCAGCAATACCGGAGCCACACGTGCTCCCTCACCACTGATCGCACCTCCGGCATGCACAAAGAACCACTCCCCTTCCGGGGTCTGCCGCCATCCCGTGGATCTGAACCGAACGGTTCGCGCGATCGTCCCACCGGCGACCTTGAGTGCATCACGCAACTTTGCTATTCCGGAAGGGCGTGAGTCGTAAGCGGGCGGACCAGGCAACGATTCGACCCAACCACAGTCGCGGTAGTCGAGCGCAGCGATTCGCAGCCGCATGAATTCCCCGGTGTCTGGATGCGTGTAACCGATTATTACCGCTGAAAGTTGCTTGGGCGCAGGAGGATTCGCCTCCTTCTGTCCGACAATTCCCTCTCGCCCCATCAGTTTGGGCAGGTCGATGTCGAACGACTCGTCCTGAGCCTCCAGGTATTCCATTTCGACGATGCGGGCATCCAAACCCAAGACGAGTTTGGCGCTCTCTTCACCATCTTTGGTCGTTGTGATCTCGACCAACTGCATATCGACGATCCGATACGTCGGCGCTGAAATCGCCGAACCGCGCTGAACCGTGGATCCTCCAGACGCGGCAGACACGCCGGTTTCGAGGACACGCGCAGATCCAGACGGCGGACTAGCGGCCTGCTCTTGAGTTGCTGGCACTTCATCGGGATCAGGATCCTGCAGCAACGGCGGTACCGGAACCTGAGCGATTTCATGTGCCCCACGAGCTGCATTGCGCGCCAGACGCCAGGCGGCCACTGCCTCGTCGGCCGCCTGACCTGCCCACTCACTGCCCTCCGTTGCGGCCTGGAGACGGCAACGATCAACAGCTTCACTCAAACTTTCGAAGCGAAGTTCCGATTCCAGGGCCCAACGCTTGGCGCGCTTGAACGAGAGCTGTGAATCACTTGCATCAGTGATCAATGCGACGTGAGCATGAGCCTCCGCTGCCGCCTTTTCGACAAGTAGGTGCTTCCCGCGCACCGCACCCGCGTACGCGTGCGCCGCGACCTCGCCGGCATTGACGGGGATGAATCCGCCGAATTCGTCGTGCCCACTCCACTGCCCTGCCAGTACGTGATCAGAGAAATCGCTCTTGGGCTCAAGCGTCGCCGGTAACAGCAGTTGTACGTGCGCCCCCACTCCCCCGAGCAAGGACGCAAGATCGATGCCCCGATTCCAACCGGCATCGTCGCGATCGAGAACGATTCGAACGGTGACCCCGTGAAAGATCTCTGCACACTCAGGAGGAAAACTGCGCCCACCTTGCGCATTGGTCGTAGCGACAAGACCCAACTGTTCAGCGGTGTCGACATCCTTCTCGCCTTCGAGGAGCCAGACAGTTTGCCCAGTATCGATTGCCTCAAGGATTTGAGGCAATCGATAGAGCACCGCGCGGAATTCGTGGGGTTTCTGCTTGACGCGCCGACCGAGAGGAGAAATGAAAACTTGCCGAAACTGCTTGTGCCGACCCAGCTCGCAGCTGGTGCACTCTTCCCGAATCACTTCCTGGACGAGCTTGCCTTCTTCATTGACGTACGGGTACGCAGTGACATGCACCCATTCGTGATCAAGTTCACGAGCTGCAGATTTCGTCGCAATCGGCTTGGGGAGGGCGCCCAGCTTCCCTCGGCGTCGGCCGGCAGTCCGCTGACGTGCCGACCGCCCGGCGAGGACTGCGGTGGAACTCCCAGGAGGAAGGGGTGTATCGAAGAGGTCTGACGTCGAGATTCCCAGAGCGTCGACTATGTCCTGCGCGCTAGCGGAGCAACCATGGCACTTGAGCAGGATCTTTCCGCCTGCACCATCATCCGTCCACGTCACCGACAGGGACGCGTTGACGTCCGGATGAACTGGGCACCGCGCTGAGAGCTGCGTGGAGCTGCGCACCTTCATTCCACCCGAGGACTCAAGTAGTCCTCGAATGTTCTCCATCGACCACATATGGCCGCGGCGCGCGGGCAAGGTCATCATCTGGTACCGACGGGTGCGTATGTCACAACGACACGGCCCACAAAGGTGGCCTCCCCAAGCGGGGTTGAGCTACCATGAAGACGCACCGCTCCTTTCACGGATCGAGCGGACGGAAAATTCGAGAAAAGCCCCCCTCCTGCCGCCAAGCACGGGGGGTTTTTCGCTGTTTAGGTAAAGATCATGTCCCCACCATCCGTAGTTGCTGGGGTCGAGACCGTCGTTCCACAGCTGCAACCAAACGGTCGACTTGGACATTGCTAGATGCGTACTGGCCGGGATCGAGGCGGTGCAACGACTCCGGATCAAGCTGAACGATGATGTAGTCGGGCACGTCGAAGCCATGAACGAGAGCAAGGACGAGTACTGCGTAGTCGCCAGACGGGAGACCGATCTCCCGGGCGCGTTGCTCGTAGACGTTGTGTTGACATTCAGGCGCCCGAGTTGCAATGAACCCGCGCGGCCCCTTGTGTGGACGTGCCATAGCGCAACCTTAGATCCAATTCGTATCTGATAGCGATTACCCCCATTTCCGGGTGTGTCGCGTGCTGGTGTCGAAACCATGGTGACAGCTCACTCGCCTTCCTTTGATCGCCAGGTATCCCGTCCTCAAAAGAGAGGAGGTCCTTGGAGATCACTCCTGTGACCGATCCCGTCGAAGGATTTTTCGTGAGTCTGCTCCGGGCTCATCACATCTCCGCACTCACAGTCAGGAGATGACACGACAGATGTAGCCAAACGAAACCCGAATCCCTCTACGCGCGAACCTGGGCGCAAAAGTGTGGGGAGCATGGGGAGCGAGACGAAGTTGCAGGTCAATGCACCTAAAATGCTCCCCACACGAGTGGGGAGCATAGTGGGGAGCGAAGTGGGGAACGAGGAGAAAGACGTAAGTTCAAACCAATATTGGAGAAGGAACTACTCCCGCACAGTCCTACTTCGGCCTGGTACCGAGATGGATTTGCAATGCAACCGCTACGACGACACTGCGCGACGGTGCGCCGAACTCCGCGACTTTCTCATCGAGCCAGTCTCGCTGCGCTTTTGTAAACCGCAACTGAACCTGGATTCCACCTCGAATCTGAGGCGACTTCCGTCGCTTGGGCAACGAACTGAATGCACCAGCTTGTTGGCTCTTCGCCGACCTCTGCCTCAGGATCTCCCCTACTTCGCCGATCTGTTCGTCCAAAGCGACTTCGGCGACCTCGGCGTACGTCCCCCCGATCCGCCCCTTCTCAGCCTTGAGCGCCGTAAGAGTGGCGCTATCGATGTAAATCGGCATGTTCTCGACCGCGTCGACATCATCCGGCGCGTCATCGACATTCGTCACCGGAGTGGATGATGCGGCCTGCTCGGCGGGTTTCACATCACCTGCGCCCTCCGGATCGGCCGACGGCGCGGCCAACGAGGACATCGGTGACTTCGCCGGCTGAAGGGCTTCGACAGGATGCGTTTGAGAGGCGCTGTCCGAACTACTCGGTGCCTGCGTGTTCGACGAGACCTTCGGATCTGGCGGGGTTTCGGAACGCTCTGGCTCTTCCGGCATCGGCATGTCTGGTGCTGTGGAATCAACCGCGGGCGACGTCTGCTCAGCGGTATCGACAGGGTCCACGGGAACTGGTGGCCGCGGCGCTCGCGTCGGCGGAAGCATTCGAGCCAGCCCCGCTCCCCTGCGCCCGGGCCCACTCGGCGCGGAAAATGCGTCCTCGAGGCTTTCACGCGCGACTTTTCGTGCGCTCACGACACTGCCTCGACTTCCTGATTGATCTCGGTCAGTTTGCCGATGATTTCCATCGTGAGCTTTTCGTAGTCTTCTGCGAGCCCAGTTGCGTTGCGCGCCAAAAAGTCTTCTTCAGGCTTAGTTCCTGCTCGAAGTGCCTTGAGGCGGCTCTTCTGCGCGGCAGCAGCTTGAGTTTCGAGCTCGTGGGCGAGGATGCCGTGGCGACGTAGGTCGAAGCCGGCCGTTTCCAGGTAGCGGATGTAGGTATCGAAGACGGGAGCTGATTCCCCGATAATCTCGTAGACAGAGTCTCGAACTGCATCTTCGAGCCGAGATGATCGGGACCCGATGCCGAAGAGGACGACGCCGGCGAGGCGGAGGTCCGGATTGACGCGTCGAGCTCGTTTGAAACGCTTCGCAATACGAGTGAGACCGTCAAGGCTGCCTTCATCTGCCCGAGTGGGGATTACCACGCCTTGGCAGCACGCCAGAACGGCATCGAGGATCATGACGTCGCCCGGAGGGGTGTCGAACAAGATCAGATCGTAGTTCGCCGCGATACCGGAAAGGGAACGAAACAGCAGGTCACCTAATGTTTCGGGCTCACCGTCGTCGTCGCTATGCGACCTGTTGGCACGTGAAAACATCAGGCCCTGGATATCGGCGAGCGTGGGGCCACCGGGAACTACGTCGAGACCTGGCCGGACATCCTTGAGCAGCGGGGGCTCAGTGCCGGTGATGAGCGCATTGAGCAGGTCTTGGCCGTCGGCTACGTCGTACCCGAGGTCGCGGGCGAGGTTCCCCTGAGGGTCAAGGTCGAGGATGAGGACTCGCCACCCACCAGCGGCTGCAAGCCCGCCACAGTTGGCGCTCAATGAGGTTTTCCCTACCCCGCCTTTGCCGTTCGCGAAGGCAATGGTGTTGGGAATCTGCTTGTTGAATGCAGTTTCGGAAACGGCTGGTGCGATGTTCTGTGCCATTTGGTCACTCCGACGTTGGTTAGGTTCCGGATGAAAGGTGTCTGCCGATTTTCACGCCCCACAACGCGTAGGACATCGCGTGTGATTGATGGCGGTCATTACGGGGTGTATTCACGCTGCAGTGCACGCAGGAATTGTTGCCCGTAAGTGTGCTGCATTCCCTACGTGATTCGCTGCCTGCATACAGGTAGTGAATCACGGGTGAAAACTACTTGCAAGTCATACGTGAAAACACGCAGGTAAACACGGTGGAAATCACGCCAGAAACCATGCCGGAATTATGGCGGGAAAGTGGGCGTGTGTTGCCGTAAGAACCGATGCCTGGAACTGTGCCGGAAGCCTCGCCAGAACCTCCGGCGGAAGGAGCGAGGGAACCACTACCGGAAACATCGGAGGAAATCGCACGTGAAACGACAGTGGAGTTGAGGCCAGAGAGGCCAGGAGAACAACTGCCGGAAACCGCAGTAGTCGAAACGCCTCAAATCTCAGTGGAAGACGTGCTGGAAGCCGGGCCAGATTTGAGGGCGGAGGCGACAGGAGAATCCACAGAGGAACCCGAGGCAGAAGCTGCAACGGAACGCGTGACGGACGTCGTGCCGTAATCGGGAGCGGATACTGCGGGAGAAAGATCCGAAGACGTCACAGCCGTAGTCAGGCCGAATTCCACCCAAATCGACCCCCCATATCTCGCAGACAGGCCGCCGTCGTCCAACGCGGGCACGAATTCGCCTTTTCCCTGAACAACGGAATTGGTGCCATAAACGGCGGTATAAATCCGCTTGAACGGCAGTTTTGTCCTAGATACTCAATGGGGAGTTTGTCCTAGATACTCAATGGGGAGAACTGCTGGCGTGGTGCGCGACGCGGATCCCCGGCTGGACCGCGATCGTGCCTCTGACTGTTGATCCGATTGCTGAGTCCGACCTCGGTCGTCGTATGCAACGCGTGAAGCAGATCTGATATGTGGACGTGCGGCTGTAGCTCGACGACAAGGTCGACGAGTGTGTCCTCAAGGAGCTCTTCAGCAGCTCGATAGAGCTTCCACAGCTGGGATAGTTCCCACGCGAGAAGTAGGGGGCTGGCGAAGAAGAATCCAGCACACATCTTCCGGATCCTGCGCACTTGAGGATTACTGAATTGGCCTGCAATACGAGGGTCGCCCCAACGTGCAAAGTACGAGCTGGTGGAGCAGTCCACAGCGCTTAGATCTAGCAGTGCGGCGATGCCTTCGCAATCGCTCGTTCCTAAGCCGTTTCTTGCCTCCTGGAGGGCAAGGCCGAGAGCCCGTTGACACGTCGTTGTGTACTCGGAAAGGGTGAGGCGATATACCTCAAGTTCACGCAGATCGGCCACCGTTCGGAAGTCTTGACGTCCTCCGGTGAATTCGGTAGCAACCAGCAGGGCTTCGGTGCCGTCCCAGCGGAACTTGGATTGCTTGTATACCTGCCGATGCCATGCCAGATCATCGATCCAGTGCGCAGGTTCCATGCGCGTCGAACCTAGCGGCAGGGGCATGCCGTCAATGATCGCAGCATTATGGGCCTCTGTCACGAGGAGTCTAGGTGGGGAGGAGTCGGCTATGGGTGACCAGTCGACACACAGTCGACACACAGTCAATCGACGGTCGGTGGCCTACAAGATGGATTGCAGAAGGCAACCGGCGGGGCAGTGAAAGTGAGATGTCGCTCAGATGAGGCCAATGTGGTCGAGTAGTAGTGGGCGTCTGGTGAATAGATGGTGGGCGCTTGGTGGCTCTGTGGCGAGGCTCCCGTTTGCAATGATATGAGACGCATATGGGGCACCCGGCGGCCTCATGGGGGCCTCATGAGGCCGAGTGGGGGCAAGAGGCGAGCGCGAATGGCAGGGTCGTCGTTCCGCGACACGAGAGCAGTCGCCTTCTTGGCTGCGGCTGTAGGAGAACCCGATACCGACCGAATAGGGACCGAAGTCCCATCTGCGTGAATTCGTATGCGGTTATAGAACTTTCAACAGCATTCCGTGGGGCCGGGGTGCGTCTATGTCGCGATATTGAGGGCTCAAAGTTCGGCGAGAGGGGTTCGTGCAGGGTCAAATCGCAGTAGTTGTGACGGACATTACACAGGTAATAAAACCCCGTCCTACCACCGACTTGCCAGCAGTTTGTGTTCTGCTACGAACCGCGCGGTTTATTATCACTGTCGGATAACCGCAGGTCAGATTAGTGTCCTTGCGAAGGTTTACCCGCTTTGCGCCATTTCCCTGTGTTCGGTGGGTGACTGACGTGTTCGTGATGTAACTGCCCGCCGCTATACCTAGTCGTGCGGCACAAGGTCGGAGCCGCGCGACACACGGCCGAAGCGATAGGCGGATAAAGATGATTGTGCGATCAGGATGTGTTCACGCGCCTCAGGGGCAGCCTGAGCGTCTTTCATTGCCCGCCCAGGGAATCAGTCGAGGGGGAGTGCGATGAGCGCTCCACGGGTACCTGAGCAGACACTCGCCCAGGGCGTCTCTATGGTGCGACGCCGGCACGAATCTCTCGAAGCCGATTTCGCAGCACCAGCGAGCGCTACTGATCCGGCACCCGAGGACGACGATCTCGTCGATCCTGTCGTTTCGTCGAATGTCCATCTGCCCACTGCAATTGCGACGCAGCTAGCAGAAGCACGAACCGTACGTCGTCTGACCAACGGCGAGTTCATCATCGCAGCGATCGAAGCGACCCACGACCGGCTCAACGACTTCATCCACCCGGGGGGTGTAGTGGGTGGCCGACTTTTCAAGGCCAGGGGAGTGGGATCGACATCGCCGTCCAAAGTTCCGACCACGCCTGTTGCCTACTCCCTTCGCGCTTCCGACTTCGAAGTGCTCGATGAGCTGAAGAAGGATTTTGCCGCTCGATCCAGAAGCCAACTCATCACTGCGGCACTCACTGCGCACTTCCAGCTTGAGAACGAAAAGGACTGAAACCCATGGTTTTCGAAAAAATCCGCACCACAGCAAAGTCCAAAGCCATCGGGGAAGAGGCTGATCCGGACAACCCGACTGTCCGACGGACTTCCGACTTCACCGCGACTTCGAGGACCAAAGTTCGTCGTCGACCGGTATTCCTCGCGGCCGGGATCGCACTGGTAGTCGTGTTCGTCATCGGCGCTGTAGCTCTGGTTAACGGAATGCGTCAAGTGACGAATGTGCTGGTGGTGTCACAGGACATCGCACAAGGGCAACAGATCACCTCACAAGACCTCACGACCAAACAAGTCAACGCCGATGCTGGAATCGCCTCCGTCGCAGTAGAAGACAAAGCCACCGTGGTCGGACAGGTTGCAGCCGTGCCAATTCCGAGCGGAACCGTTCTTAACCCCAACGCGATCACTTCCGCCGTTATCCCCACCAAGGGCCTGACATTGGTCGGTGTCACCGTCAGCTACGCGAAACTGCCCGCCGAGCCGCTCCGCGCCGGCGACATGGTGCGCATCGTCGACACACCCCGCGACCAAGATGACTCCCCAGTCCAAGGCCCCATCACCAGCAAAGCGCAGGTTGTTTCCACAACTCTCATCGAAGCGACACAGGAAACCACTGTGGACGTGCTGGTGCAGGCGGACGAGGCGTCATGGGTATCAGCTCGCGCAGCGACACGACGTGTCGCGATCGTGCTCGACACCAGAGAGAAGTAGTCAGATGTTCGTCGTACTCGCCTCGGCAACCGGCGCTCCCGGTGTCTCGACGACCGCTCTTGGACTCGCTCTCAGCTGCGAAAACAGCGGCGTACTTTACGTCGAAGCGGATCCCGTCGGCGGATCACCGCTCCACAGTGGATATTTCAAAGGAGCAATGCGCCGAGGACCCCGCTCCCTGATCAACCTCGTAGAGCCTGCGCGCCATGGAAAAATTGGCGAATCGTTCAGTGCCCAGTCGCTGAACATCCCAGAAACCAATGTGTGGGCCGTACCGGGTCTACGTACCGCGTCTCAAGCTGATTCCATGGCAACTACCTGGGGACCTCTCGGTGCTCACCTTCGTGCAATCGACAGGCGCGGCGCCACAGTAGTTGTCGATGGCGGACGTCTCGGGCATCGATCAGGACCGCACGATTTGATAACACAATCCGATCTGATTCTTGTGGTAACTCGTACGAGTCCAACGGCTTTGGGATCACTCAAAGGCGTGCTCGACCAGCTGCGTGCGCAGCTGCGCGCCGTCCGGTCACCGGCTGCTATCGGGCTGGTGGTGATCGAAGACAAGTACTACAGCGCTTCGGAAATCGGCAAGGCGCTTGGAGTCGACGTCGCCTTTACTCTGCCTGATTCACCCAAACACGCGAAAATCTTCTCGGAGGGGCACGAGCTCACAAAGTTTCAGCGAACCCAGTCCCGTTATCTCCGGAACCTCGAAAGCGCATGGCCAAAGATGCAGGCATACATCGAAGAACACCGTCCCGAATGGGTGAATCCTTCCCGGAATCAGCCCCTTCCTGGCAGTCAGCCTGCTCCCGCATCCATTGGAGATCCCTCATGACCGATCGGAACGAACAGGACCCTGCACGTATACCGCTGTGGCTAGTCCTCAACGAGGTCGACGAATCCGATGCCTTGGCTATCGACCATCAAAGCGCGTCGGACGTGCGTGGCGTGGACAGCGGTGAGTCCCACCATCTCGACTCAACCGGCGCGCTTCACACGCAGCATCGAAGTAACAGCGCGGCCGCCAGCCTCCTCAGCGCAGCAGGGCATGGCAATGCCGTACACACGGCAACAATGTCCGAGCCGGCATGGACGCCGCCTCCCGCCACTAGCGAGATCGTCAAATCTATTGACTCCGCAGGTAGCGCAGTTGCGTACCGACGCCTCGTACGCAAGCTCGTAGACGAAGCCTCGCAGGAACTCAGTCAGGTCGTCGCTGCCCGCAAGCACGACGTCGAGTCAGACGAGACCGCCGATACCCTCCTGCCCTATACGCAGGAAGAAGAGCAACACAAGGGTCGGGAGATCATCGCCGACAAGGTCAAGCGGTACATCACGTTCGGAATCGAAAGCGGATCCGGGGCGATCGATGCCGGCGCTGAGAAGCAGCTCGCGCAAGACGTCTACAACACGATCTTCGGTCTGGGTCCGTTGCAAGTCCTCGTCGACGACCCGACGATCGAAAATATCCTTCTGACCGGCACGAGGGTCGTGGTCATGTATCCGGATGGGCGGCTTCAGAAGCGTCCAAAGATTTTCGATTCCGACGAGGAACTCATCGACTGGTTGATCAACCTCGGACAGCGATCTGAGGGCGGCGGACGCACCTTCGCCGTCAACAACCCGCATTTGAGATTGAACCTCCCAGGCAATATTCGCCTCTCCGCGATGGCGTGGACAGTCCCCGAACCGCACGTGGCGATCCGCCTGCACCGCCTCAAGGACATCACTCTCGACACTCTCGTCGGATACAAAGTGATGCCAGACCTCCTCGCGAACCTGCTGGCAGCGATGGTCATCGGCGGTGCATCGATCGTGACTTCAGGTCCCATGGGCTCCGGAAAGACAACCCTCACCAGAGCGCTCGCGAACGCCTTGCCGCTCGAAACCCGTATCGGCACAGCCGAAACCGAACGAGAGCTCTTCCTCCACGAGATGCCCGGACGAGAAGACTTCATCGTGCCGGCCGAGGTGATCACAGGTGGCGGTGAACGCGACTCGACGACCAACGAATTCAAGGGCGCCACCGACCTGTCCGCCATCCTCTATGCATTCGTGCGCATGCAACTCGAACGAGTCATCGTCGGCGAGGTCGCCGGCAAGGAGATCATCGCCATGTTCAAAGCGATGCAGATGGCGAAAGGCTCGCTGTCCACCACACACGCTGACGATGCCAAGGGTGCGATCAACCGATTGGTTACCGTCGCACTCGAAGCCGGCGTGACCGAGCGCTACGCCATTCGCCAGGTGGCTGCCCATATCAACCTGATCGTCCAGCTCGACACTGCCTATTCCACCAACGACGCCGGCGAGCGCGTGCACACCCGCTACATCAGCGAAATCATCTGGATCGAGCCAGGTGAGGACGGAATGCCCGCGGTCTCGACAATCTACGAAGGAATCCCTGGCGGCACAGGCGAATACGGGACATTGCCGCCGAAACTTCGTCGCAAAGTCATCGAGGGCGGATTCCCTGAACAGAGCATCCCGCGCCACTCACTCAGATTCGAGGAAGGGTACTGATGTACACATTGCTCGCAATCCTTCTCGTTCTGGTCCTCCTCGGAGGAATCGCGCTCATCTACAACGGATGGAAAGACAGGAGGGACCCCACCGCCCCACAGCGACATCGCCGATCCCCGATAAAGATCAGCAGGAGAAACAAGATCCTGCTCGTCGCCGGGGTACTCGTCGGCGGTTTGACCTGGATGGTCAGTGGTTGGTTCATCGCGCTGCCGCTCGGACCCGTGATCTTCGTGGGCCTGCCGTTCCTACTCGGGAAACCAGCCGCCGAAGGGGAAATCGCGCGCCTGAATGCAATGGAAGAGTGGGTGCGCAACCTGAGCGGTGTGCTGGCCGTGGGAACTGGAATAGAACAGGCGATCATCGCGACGCACAAGGCAATGCCCGAAGCGCTCACCACCGAAATCAGTCGACTCATCCAACGCCTACGCACCAACACCCCGATCATCGACGCGCTTCGCGGTTTCGCTGACGATCTGGACGACGCCACAGGAGACCTGATCGTCGGATCACTCATTCAAAGCGCCGCCATCCGAGGATCCGGTCTGACAGCAGTGCTCGATCGACTCTCGAGGTCGGTGGCCGAAGATGTCCGGAACAGACGAGCCGTCGAAGCAGCACGAAAAGGCAGTCGGACTACTGCTCGGTGGGTCACCATCATCACCATCGGATTCACCGTCGGCCTGTTCCTTTTCACCGACTACATGACCTTCTACAAAACTCCTGCGGGACAGCTCATTTTCCTCGTTCAAATCGCAGGTTTCATCGCGTGCCTGTTGTGGATGAAGAAGCTCATCCAACCGCCGAAACTGTCGAGATTCCTCGGAACAACCCGGCAGAACTCGAGCGCGAAAAGCGAGAGCTTCATCGAAGGAGTCCTGTCATGACGTTCCAAATTCAAGCGGCCCTGCTGGCGATCGTTCTTAGCGTCGGACTGATCTGCCTTTTTCTCCGATTCGCCCCGGCGCAGGCGTCGCTCTCCGATGTCCTCGACAACCTTGGCGCGCACCGATCGAACGAGGCCCCCGACGAAGCCTTCGACGACGACTCCATCCGTGGGAAGGTCGGAACGCGACTTTTGCCGTACACCACAGACTCCACGATCCTCAGAATCCCGCGATCGGATCTGGCGATACTCAAGATCGGGATTCCGTACTTCCTCGGCGACAAGGTCCTCTCTGCGCTCGTCGGATTGTTGTTCTTCCCTGCACTGAACCTGATGCTCACAGCCCTCGGACACGGGCTTCCCTGGGGAATTCCGACGATCCTTTCGATCGCCGTCGCCGGAGTTCTCTTCATCACCCCCGATATCGATGTCCGCAAAAAGGCAGCCGCCGCCCGCGAGGAGTTCAGCCGCTCTCTCGGCGCCTACATCGAGTTCGTGGCCCTCAACCGCACAGGAGGCGTCGGTGCTGTGCAGAGCCTCGAACGTGCAGCTGCCGTTGGAGATTCCTGGGTCTTCCGACGGCTCGACGAAGAGCTCATGCGGGCTCAACGTTCTGGTCAGGCTCCGTGGGATACCCTCACCCGCATTTCCGGTGAACTCGAATTGCCCGACCTCGCCGACCTTGCGGACATCATGACTCTGACAGGCGAACAGGGAGCGTCAGTCGCAGTCACACTCAGCGCCCGAGCATCTGCGCTTCGCAACGCTCAACTCTCCGATGAACTCGGCAAGGCCGGATCGGCAACGGAGAAGATCCAAGCACCGCTTGCCGTCCTCGGAATCATTTTCATGGCAATGCTATTTATCCCTGCCTTGTCCAACATTGTTCTCGGTTCATAGCCATGGCAACTCTTCAATTACCTACTGAAGGCCGTAACCGCGACCAGAACGCAAACGCTCCACCAGCACATACCCACTCTACGAGCAGTACCTGCCATCACCCCCGAGATAACCTGCAAACGCCAAGTTTCTGTCCTTCTGAAAAAAGTTTTACTCGGACGGTCACAGCGGCACACGAACCGCACCTCTTCTCCAGTAGAGGGCAAAAACAAACAGGAGGACCAAAAATGATCACCAATTTCGCCCACCGTGCTCAGCGCGCAACCACCGTCACAACACTTGCCGGCATCGCGATGATCACAGGCTTCCTCGATCGAGCAGGTGGAACCGCCAAACGACGTTCGGATCGTGGTGGAACGCTCGAACAGGTCATCATCTGGGCTGGCGTCGCAGCCCTCGCAATCGCGGCAATCGCCTACATCGGTCCCGTTGTCATGCGCTACCTCAACCAAATTCAGTAAACGAGGCGTACAGGGGTGGATCGTCGACAGCCTCCTGACATGACGATCCACCCCTCGACAACGAAACTCGAATCTCCTGATCAAGCGATATAGAAGGGTGCGCTGCGATGACTCTCACGAACCGCCACCGGCACAACGACGGAGGCAACATCCTTCGCTTCTGGATCGTCTCCGCCGCAGTATGTCTCTTTGCCCTATTCGTCTTGATACAACTCGGCCCGACGGTGCAGAAATACCTCGCGACCATCGTCTGACAACGCACCACAGAAGGAGGGCACTATGCAGCCATCCACGGCAACCCCACTCGCGCGCTTGCGATCTCAGCTCAGCAGCGACCGTGGTGGCGTCCTTGAAACTGTCATCATCTGGCCGGTCGTGCTCCTACTGTTCTTCGGTGCCGTCCAAGGAGCCCTCTATTTTCATGCGCGCAACGTCGCGATGAAAGCTGGTGAGGAAGGTCTTCGCCAAGCGCGATCCCAGTTCGGCACATCGGCGGCCGGCACAGCGGCCGCGTACGGATTCATCACGCAGACAGGAGCGACGGTACTTCGTGGTCCTGCCGTCTCCGTGACACGCAACCAGCGCGAGGCCACCATCCGAATTGTCGGACAGCCGATTTCACTCATCCCATTCCTGAACCTGACCGTCAACATCGATCAGAGCGCTCCGGTCGAACGCGTTACCAACCCGGGAGACCCCTGGTGAGCGGCCACCGTCCGGAAACAGACCGGGCAACGGAATCCATCAGACCCCGTGGAGGAGAGGTCACCGCAATGACGGACTCAGAGCGATCCGGGAACGGAAAGACGACCGACCGAAGTCACGTGAACCTTATAGAAGCAACCGTTGTGGTCCTGTTTGCCATAGCCGGCACGGCTGCCTTCTACTTCTTCATCCAAGACCCAACGATCATTTTGCAATTCGGAAGCCCGTTGATCCCATGAACACGACATCTCCGACGAGCGGAGAAACCTATGACGAGAACACGCAGAAACCGGCTCCTCACGGCCGCGGCCCTCGCGCTCTTTCTCCTAGTCCTTGGGGTAACGACCGGATTCGACCCCGACATCCTCTTCCTCTACCGACCCATACCGTATTGAGCGCACTGACCAACCTGCGCAGACGAATACACGCCAACGACCGCGGCGCCGAAACCCTCGAGCTCGTCATCATGACGCCCGTAGTCCTGCTGCTGATCGCGGTCATCATCGTTGGCGGGATGGTCACCATGGCCCACCAAAAAGTGGAACACGCCGCAGCCGAAGCATCTCGATCAGCTTCCCTCGCCAGGACCATCTCTCAAGCTTCAACCAGCGCGAAGGAAGCGGCGACCTCAGATCTCGCGGCGAAGGGACTCGACTGCGTCAACCTCTCGATCAGCACAGACACCAGCGGATTTCGTACCCGCCCCGGCGTGACAGCGACAGTGCGAACCACCGTGACGTGCGACGTCTCCCTCGACTCCCTCGGACTCTTCGGGATCAGTGGAGTACGCACCATCCAGCACACAAGCTCCTCGCCGATTGACACCTACCGAGAGAGAGTCCGATGAACAACCTCATCGCGAAGCTCCGCAAGCCGGAAGACGATCGAGGATCGATCGTGCTCTGGACAGTGATTATTGCCTTCGGGCTGCTGCTTTGCCTCGGCCTCGTCGTCGACGGAGGTGGAAAACTCCATGCCAAACAACAAGCCCAGCTGGTAGCAGAAGAAGCCGCACGCGCTGCTGGCCAAGCTGTCATCACCCCCCTCGCCGCCCGCGGTACGGCTGTGATCGTCAACCCTGCAACTGCCATGAGCGAAGCACAAAAGTACTTGGCCGCAACCGACATCAAGGGTGTAGTCGTCCCAACCGGGCCCAACACCCTCCTGATCACCACAACAGCTCACTACACGCCGAAAGTCCTCGGGCTCATAGGTATAGGCGAACAAACGGTCGTCGGAACAGCGCACGTGAACCTCAACCGCACCAACACGGGCGCCGGAGCGATCGGCGCCCCATGAGCGAACTCGGGATCCGGACCCACAACACCGCTCATCAGAGCCTCGAAGGTGCAACTTCTTCAATTATTTTCCGTACGAGCGAGAGGACCCCGACGTGAATGTCGCCGCAGCCCGCCTCAAAGGCCTGCTCTACCTCATCGCCCTCCTCGCGCTCACTGCCGGAATCCCGTTCGCGCTCTACACATTCGCCGGAAACCCCCTCGCCGGCGTTACCAGCCTGACCTTCGACGCAATCAAAGAAGCACTCACCACCCAAGACGACGGAACGCTCTTCCTCTCTGCACTGACAATCATCGGTTGGATCGCCTGGGCCACCTTCGCCTACTCGATCATCATCGAACTCGCTGCAGCGCTTCGCGGTGTCAAAGTCAGACGCATCAAAGGACTTCAATTCCAACAGCACTCGGCAGCGATACTCGTCAGTGGCGCACTCCTACTGATCACCGCTGGCACAGCAACAGCCACCCCCGCGGCCGACATCCTTGGCCCCAACCACGCTTCACCGACCTCGATCAGCGCACCCGCGTTCTTCGACGACGCTCAAACCCAGTCCCCGCAACAGAGCGCCCCTTCCTGGACGAAAACCCCAGCGCAGACACCAGCCGGGACAACCATCGTCACCGAATCCGGCGACACACTATGGGGCCTCGCCGAGCGTCATCTCGGAGACGGAACACGCTATCCGGAAATACAGTCACTCAACCAGAACGCAATCCCAGACGAAGCCTGGATCGACGCAGGCATCACACTGACATTGCCCGCCGCCCCCGAGAAGCAACTCCACGGCGCCTACACGGTCAGGGCAGGGGACACACTGTGGGACCTCGCCGAAACGTATCTGGGTGACGGCTCCCGCTACCCCCAAATTCACGGCGCCACCGGACCACTGACCACCGACGTGATCCAAATCGGCCAACAGCTCTTTCTGACGCCCGCCGCCACCGGTGCAGAAGTAGCTCCACCCGCACCATCGCCCAACTCTGCTGCAGAAACGCCAGCGGCGGAATCATCCGCACCCGCTCCAGAGATTGCACCCGAACCTGTCCCTGAGCCCGCACCACAACCAGCACCCGAGTTGGTGCCGGACGTCGCGGTGTCTCCCACTGCCGCGGCTCCGGAGGCTCCTACTGAGGCAGCTCCGGAAACTCCGGAGGTGCCCGTTTCGTCTGCTCCGTCCGAGGTAGCGGGGGAGCAGTCGCCGTTGGTGGTTCCGGATGTTCCGGAGTTGCAGGAAATGGTGCCCGGTGGCGATGAGATGGCTCAGGCTGAAGCGCGCGCTGCGGAGGAAGCTGCCGCGCGGATCTTCGGTATCGAGATCCCAGGTGCTCCCGCTGCAGAGGCGGCGGAGCCTTCGGTGGCTGAAGCGCCGGCGACAGAGCCTGCCCCCCAACCTGCTCCGCCGGTATCTGTTGAGGTACCCGCCCCCAGCGAGGCTCCTGCTGCCGCCCCAGCGCCAGCACCGGCCCTCGACGAGAACTCAGCCCTCGCCTCAGCCCCCATCGCTCCGGGTGCCCCCGACTCGACCATTTCTCAATCCGAGCAGCTCAACACACCGGAAATCGCACCAGAACCTACGCCAGAACCAACACCAGAGACTGGCGCACAACAGGCCACACCCGCAGACACCCAAGACTCTGAAACGCTCGTCCCTCTAAATACCACCGCCACACAACTGCCGGAAAACGCAGCAGCAACCACGGCCCTCACCTCGACCGACAACGCCCAGGACAGCAAAACCGTCATGGGACTGTCCGCACTCGCCGGCATCGCTCTTCTCGCCGGCGTTGGGCTCTTCCGTCGACGCCAGCAGAATCGCAGGCGCCGTGGTGAACGCATTCCAATGCCCAAGGAGTCGACAGCACTCGTCGAGCAGCAGATTCGTGAGAACGCGGACCCTTCCCTCCTCGCACTCCTCGACAACGCACTCCGCGACGTCGCTGACATCTGCCGTACCAACTCCATCCCGCTACCCGCACTTCTCGGAGTCTTCCTTCACGACCGCAGCATCGAACTCGCGCTCGTAGACGACATTGAACTACCCGCCCCATGGCAACGCGACACCGAGACATCGGCCTGGACCATCACCGCCGACGACGAACTCGACCCCCCACTCACCACCGTCAGCCCCTACCCGGCCCTGGTGGAAATCGGCGAAATCGAAGGCGGATCCAGACTCCTCCTCAACCTCGAACAGCTTTCCCACCTCGGAATCGCAGCCCCCACAGCAGAGGCCCGCGACATCATCCGAGCGCTCGCAGTGTTCCTCGCTTTCTCCCCGCTCGGCGACAACCTCAAACTCACCCTTGTTGGCACAGGCGAAGCTCTCGCGCGCCCGAACACCGACGGATCAGCACTGATCGAATACGCCTCAACCGCCGACGCAGTCCTCGAACGGCTCGCCCGACACACACGGACCGACGCACAAGCCCTCTCGGACAACGGAATCGACGACATCGCGCAGGCACGCATCGAATACACAGACAGCGCTATCACCAATCCCGAAATCATCCTGCTCTCCGAGCCGCTGACACCCGCACAACGCGAAATCTTCGACAACATCCTCGCCAACGCGCCACGAGTCGCGTTCGCCGCGGTCACCGCTGCAGACGACCCCACAGCAGACTGGACACTGACCACCAGAACCGACGGATCCGCCACACTGCGCCGCCCAGGCAGACCCGCCTTCGACCTCACACCCGCACGCATCTCCGAAGCAGAATTCGACGCAATCATCGACGTCCTCGAAACAGCAGACGCCGACCCCATCGCCGACGCCGCTTCCCAGAACGACCCATGGACAGCAGAAACCTTCGACGACCGCATCGCAGAAGCAACATCGGTCGACGACCTCCTACCCCACCAGGCACCGACCGTCCATTTCCTCGCAACAGAACCGAACTTCGACACCGCAACAACCGAATTCGACGACGACGAAGCCGACACCGAACCCCTCACCTACCTCAACCCCGCCGACGAATCATCGATCAACAACACACCAGCCACCGCAGAGAACACACCACCCTTCGCGATGGCGATCGCGCCGACACCAGACAACGCACTCTCCGTCGACGAACACATCTGGATCCACATCCTCGGGACCCCACGCGTGACAGCACTCAACGAAGGATCCGACGTCGGCCGACGACCTCACCTCACCGAACTCGCAGCCCTCATCGCCACCCACCCACACCCCGGAATCCGCGGACCCCAAGTAGACGAAAAGATCTGGCCCAAACAGACATACGCAAACCTCAGCCTCTCCGAACAAACCACAAAACGCACCGCCCGCCGAAACACCGCCTTCACCAGACTCCGCAACTTCCTCGGCGAAACCGCCACCGGAGACCTCGCATTCCCCAAGGTCTTCGACAACACCGGAAACACCCCATACCGCCTCGACGACACCGTCCACACCGACTGGGACATCTGGAACAACCTCATCGGAGGCCACCCCGCCACCGCCGACCACAACGAACTGACCACAGCCGTCGCCCTCGTGGAAGGAACCCCATTCACCACGAAAAAAGCGCCCGCACGATACGGCTGGGCAGAAGAACTGCGCCAGAACATGATCTCCGAACTCACCGACGCCATTGAAGAACTCTCAGCACGTCACCTACAAGAAGGCGACACGCGCATCGCACTCGAACTCGCCCAGAAAGGCCTCGACGTCGACGAATACCACGAGGGACTCTGGCGACTCGCGATCATCGCAACCCACGGCAGCGACGACATCACAGCTACACAGGGCCTCATCGACGCACTGCTCACCAAACTCGCAGAACTCGACGTCGACCCCAACGAGCAGACATCTGAACTACTCCAGATACTCGACGACTTCCACGACACCGCCGGCGAACGCCCGTACCGAATCGCCCAGAGAGCATCCTGATGCGAACCAACAGACCCAGGGAGCCCAATAACTTGACATGCGAGAGTGTGACCTCCAGCCGATACGCTCCGAACAACACCGATAGGGCTCCCGAACCGGAAGCCCCGAAGGGGGAACCATGACCCACAACATCTTCCGTAAGACGGCAGCTTTGACGTTTGGACTCGTCACAGCCACCGCCATTGTCGCCGCATGCGGAACGGACGGCGACACTTACGATCCCGCTCCCACGTCAACACAACAGCCGGTCCTGACGGGCCCGGAGGGTTCGCTCAAGTCACCAGAACAACAGGCAACAGAAGCCGCGACAGCGAAGATCAACGAGTTCTACGCAGTTCTCGCAAGCATCCAGAATGATCCAGCAGTTGATATCAATAGACTGGATGGAGTCGCGGTCGACCCGGTGTTGGCGGGCATCAAAGGGGATATCACGACACAGCGATCGAAGGGTGTCGTGAGTTCGGGTGCGATCACAGTCCTAGATACTTCGGTGACGAGACAGGAAGCACCAAAGGATGCAGAGGGTAACCCCATTGCTGGTGAGGCTTTCGTGGAGATGCGAACATGCGTAGATATCTCGGCATTGAGTTCGACTCTGCCTGATGGGACGAGCGCGTTAAGTCCGAATCGCGCTCCGGAACTCGCGAAGTTCACCGTCAGAAACGCAGCATGGCCGGACGCGAGTGGTTGGCGCATTGCAAGTCAACCAACGAAGCCAGGTACGTCCTGTGACTCGCCGTAAATTCACGAAACACTCTACGAATCTCGAACTTTCAGCCGAATTAGGAGGTGTTCAGTTGAGCATATCAAGAGCTTTCCGTCGCTCCTCAGCGGCGATGTTCAGTATCGCTGCTTGCATGAGCATGATGCTCGTAACTCAGTCATCGGCCTATGCGGCTCCAGGTGATTCGTGGGGCGGTGGCGGGGTTGGAGGTAACACGGTTACCGCAGGTGCTGGCTACATCTCGGTCCCCTCAGGTGGAGGTGTTTCAGGAGCGTCCCCCGGGATGCAAACAGGTGGTGGCGGAGCGGGTGGCGGCGGCGCTGGCGGAGGAGGCGGTGGTGGTGGAGCAGGAGCGAGTGGCGGCGGTGCCGCTCCCGCAAATAGCGGCCCTCCCGTACTGCAACGCAACAGCTGCAGCAACCTCCGAAACAACTGCGCCCCAGCGCCTGCTGCACCAGGAATTGATCTCCCTCCGACCCCGGTGTCTCTTGCGGAGGTGATGAACGTCGTCTCATCTGCGGTCTCGGCGTTGCAGGTTGAGCCGATCGACATCGGAATCACGCCTGAGCCGACAAACACGGGAGAAAAAGTCGGTTTGGTTGGTTTCAATAGCTGGCTATGGGTGAACAACCCTTCGGAGCGGACCACCGGCCCGATTAACCGTACGGTTACTACTGGAGTTATTACAGTCAACCTGAATGCGGTGAACACAGGACTTGCAGTCAATTACGGAGATGGGTTACCGACTATCCCGCCGGTGTGCCCGGTCAATTCAATTCCGTATACCGATGTGGCGATGGATCTGCCGAGTCCGACCTGTAATCACTTCTTAGGCAAGTCTTCTCAGGGCCAGCCCGGTGGGGTTTTCCGTCCGTCGGTCAGCTCGATTTGGGTGGTGTCGTGGTCGGCGATTACCCCTACGGCGAGCTTCGGCGGAACTATTCCGATCACTCCGACCGCTACCACTGAGGTTCGTGTTGGAGAAATGCAGGTGTTGATCACAAAGTGACAGGTTCGAACTGAGTCTCCGCGAGCAAGGCTTGAAAGCTCCCTGAACGAACCCGATCGGGTTCGTTCAGGGAGCTTCCTTTTGCGCGGATGAAGGACTGCCGCAGGGGAATTACTTGTCGGACAACGCGCTGTGCGCGTGGTCGATTTCCTTGAAAGCAGTCGGAATGAGGGATCGGAGTAGGACGCAGATCCGTTCGGCGACGACGTGAGCGGGCTCGTTGGGTCCACACTCGATGAATGGGACATCAAGCAGCGGAAGTCTTTCCTGTCGGGAACCGCGTTCACGGATTCGCACAACGGTCCACCCCATATCTTCGAGTAGGCGGGATTTTCTCGTGTCGCTGTCGAACTTTTCTTTGTGCCAGTACCAGCCGTCGTACTCGACGACGAGGCCCAGTTCGGGTGCGACAAAGTCGATCGGTATCGGGCAGCCGTCCACGCGACGTGGTCCGTCGTAGTCGTAGACCTTAAGTAGTGCGGCGATTTGTGTGCAGACTTCGCTTTCGCGTCGGGAGGTTCCTGCGTTGCATCGGGGGCATCCAGCTCCTCCGTAAGCGCGGTTGGAGATTGTCGCTTTCCATGCGTGGTTCTTGTCGCATGTCCACCACGCTTTCGTTCCGCTTCCCGCTGAATATTCCGTTGGGGGAGCGGTGTTTCGGGTGGGGTGCCATTCCGCCGCGAGGACCGGTCTTGTTGTTGTGAGGTCGTTGAATCCGGCAAGAACTTTGTAGCCGGAGCAGATGGGGCATGAGCTCCCCGAGCTACGCCACTGAACAGCTGCTTTCCACAGATGTTGGTGGGCAGTGCATGACCATAATGCTTCGTGGTCGCTTCCGAAGGTCACAGATTCTGGTGAGCGTGTGTTGTCGGGGTGCCATTCAGGAATCAGGTGTGGGTGGGTGGTAGCGAGGTCGTTGAATCCCTGAAGTACTCGACGATTCGAGCAGTACGGGCAGTCTTGACCGATAGATCGTGACTCCGGGGGTGCTTGCCATTCGTGGCCTTCGTTGCATTGCCACCAGATTTTCTTTTTGCTTCCGATCGTTACTTCTGTCGGTTTCACGGTGTTTCGGGTCGGATGCCATTGGCTGGCCAGCTGTGGCATCACTGTTGCGAGGTCGTTGTATCCTGTGAGCACTGTTCGGTTAGTACAGACGGGGCATCCATAGCCGCCGCCGCTGCGATTGATAATTGTTGATTGCCATTCATGGCCGGAACTGCAGGCCCACCAAACCTTTTTGCCGCTGCCGGATGTGAAGTCGGTTGGGGTGAGTGGGTTTCGGGTGGAATGCCATTCTCGGGCGAGGTCGGGACGTGTTGTTTGTAGGTCGTTGAATCTAGGGAGTACGGCTTTCCCTGCGCAGAATGGGCAGCCCGTGCCCTTCTTCGTTCTGCTGTTGACGGCCGCGCGCCATTCGTGTCCGATTTCGCACTGCCACCAGGCTTGCTGGGGGGTTCCGTTGCCGACTTGTGAGGGGGTCGTGGTGTTTTTCGTAGGGTGCCATTGGGACGCGATCAGCGGGCTTCGTGCGGCTAGGTCGTTGAAGCCGGCGAGCACTTGCCATCCGCCACAAACGGGGCATTTGGATCCCCTGCTGCGTCGCTCAACCGTTGCCTTCCACTCGTGTCCGAGTTTGCACAGCCACCAGGCGGCCTTGTTGCTACCTGTTCCTACCTTGGTGGGGGCGGTGTCGTTGAGGGTTGGGTGCCACTGGGCTGCGAGGAGCGGGTCTTGAGAAGCGAGGTCGTTGATCCCTACCTGAACTACTTTGTTGGTGCATACAGGGCACCCAGTCCCTCCTGATCTGCTGGAGACAGCCGCTTCCCATGAATGTGATAGCTCGCATAGCCACCACACCTTCTTGTGGCTGCTGCGCGTGACCTCTTCGGGCCCTAGTGAATTGCGGCTGGAATCCCATTGCGCAACGAGTTCAGGGCTGGCTGTCGCGAGGTCATTGACACCGGGGATGAGTCGGCGTCCGCTGCAGAACGGGCACCCTGTCCCTCCGGACGTGCGGTTTGAAATGGTCGCTTCCCACTCGTGTCCCTTCGTGCACATCCACCACGCCTTCTTCGCTGAGAAGGCCGAGACTTCAGACGGTTCGTTCGAGTTCTTGTTGGGATGCCACTGATCCGCAATGTTCGGATATTTCGTCGCTAGATCTGTTTCACCGGGTATCGCCCGTGATCGCCCGCAGAATGGACACCAGGTTCCTTCCTTGTCAGTTCGCGCCGCGACTTTGCTTTGGAAAGAATGGTTTCGCGCGCATAACCACCACGCTCGAAACTGACTGTGCACACTGAACTCTGAGGCGCGGCGCTCATTGCGTTCGGTATCCCATTGCGCGGCGATCTCCGGTCGGAGTGTGGCGAGATCGGTTTCTCCGGGAACTACGCGAACTGTCATGTGCGGATCCTTGCGTAGAGGTACGACAGAATTTGGCTTAGTCAGGGCAGGTGCTGCTTATCTCGTGCAGTTGGAGATGGCCAAATCCGGTTCCACCCAATCTGTTTCGGTCTCGATCGCCAGCGGTTCGCCGTAGATGTCGAGATGCCGGAGGTCGTGGTAGAGGTCCCAGCAAAAGTTCGGTTCATCGTGATGGGTGAGGTGTTGGTGCGCTGCCCAGGCGATGATGTTGGCCATTTGAGTGCCGGCGGAGATTTCTGGGGGCGTGGCGGTTTCGATGATTCGGTGCAGGTCGAATTTTGGTGGTGGAGGCAGTTCTGTTGTGGTGAAAAGGATCCCGAACGCGCTGTCGCCTTCGAGGCGGGTGTTGATTTGTCGGAGGAGTGCGGTGTGGAGTGCGTCTTGCTCGGTTCTGTGGCTTTCGGGGGTGGTTCGGGTGTAGACGCTGCCGATGCGGATGTTCTGGTTGCTGATGGTGTGGAGTGCGTTTGAGAGTGCGCGTTGGCGGCGGTGTTTCACGACTGAGCTTTCAGGTTGCACAGATCGAAGGATTTCGGTGTCGACCGGAATTCGATGGCGGTGGGTGACGTGTGCGCGAGTTGCGTCCCAGTCTTGTGCGACATGGGGCCAGTCGTCGGGAGTAGCTTCCAGCCATGCGATTGTGACGAATCCGCTGGCAGATGTTCCGTGTTGACCAACATGGATCAGGCTGGGTGAGGTGAGCGACATCGTTGTTGGCCTTGTCTGTGTGGGGAATTGAGTTTCGAGGGTACGCCTATCGACGTGGCATGGCAACTAATGTGGCCTAGCGGTGTGGCTTAGTAGTAGGGTTGCAAGCAACCTTGGTTGGCCAACCGAGTGTCTATAGTCGGCTACTATTGCGACATGGATCGTTTAGATCGCGCTGTCTCCGACTTCGATTCCGCGATGGCACGGGCGGAAGAAGCGCGGGTCGAATTGCACGCCGCGATCCTTAATGCCTTGAACGAGGGCGTAATTCAGGCCGAGATCGTCCGCCGAACTGGCTACACGCGCGAAACAATCCGCAGGCTGGCTCGCGCAGCCGGTAAATGAATGGCTCAGTGCTGCCGGTGCCGGCGTTCTGCTTTGTATGTGGCGATTCGTGCTGCGTTGGATAGTGGTGTGCGGCAGTCGGATTTGGTGAGGCGGACTGGTTATTCGCGTGAGTATTTTGCGGCGGATTGCGCGTGAGGTGGATGGGGAGTAGGGGGTCATTTCGGCTGGGTGGTGGTTCGGTCGAGGTGGGTGAGCATGGTGGTGAGCATTTCGTGTAGTGCGTCGTGTTCGGTGAGTGCTGTTGTTTTGGTGTCGCTGTCGTCGAGTGTGGTGATGAGGTTGCGGCGGGTGGTGATCGAGGTAATGAGTTCTTTGAGGCGACTGCGGGTGAGTGCTGTTGTGATGGCGGGGAGCCAGGTTGGTGTGGTTGCACGGAGTGTTTATCGGTAGGCGTTGACGATGGGGTCGGCGTTGCCTTTGTTGGTGTAGATGGTGTGTAGGGCTTCGAGGTCGTCGGGGTTGAGGACGGCGGTGTGTTCGATTCGTCGTGTCATGGTTGTGTGCCTTCCGGTGTGGGGGTGTGGGGTAGTTAATGCGGATGTTGTGGGGGCGGCAAGGACGGATTGCACGCGGTCGGGCGTGTCGTGTGGCGGTGACTCGCCAGGGCGAGGGTTGGGTGAGTGGTTCGGTACGGTTCTGGTGATGTGACAGTTCTCCGTAGTGTGCTGCAAAAATTACACTCCAAGAAGTAACTTTTGCAGATCAATAGAAATTTACGCTGATATAGTGGTGCGTATGTCCAGCGATTCCCGGATCCTCGACCTTGCTGACCTGTCGTCGGAGCAGTGGGGTCTGTTCACCATGGCGCAAGCAAAGGGCCTGGGTTTCTCCGCGCAGCAGATTGCTCGCATGGCTAAGGCTGGAATGGTGGAGCGGATCCGCCATGGTGTCTATCGGGTCGGTGGGGCGCCGAGTGTTCCGTCCGAGCGGCTGCGGGCTGCGTGGATGATGATCGAGCCCGGTGTGACTGCTGGTGAGAGGCTACGCGAGGGGTCTCCGGCTGTTGTGACGCACAGGTCTGCTGCGTGGCTTCACGGGCTTGGTGACGTGGATGCGGATGTGATGGAGTTCGCGACGTCGAAGCGGCGGCAGTCTCGTCTGTCCGATGTTCGGTACCGCGTTGCGTCCTATGAGAGGGATGAGTGGACACTCGAGGATGGGCTGCCGGTTACGACGGTGCTGATGACGATCGTCGATCTCGCTTCTGGGCATCTGGATGGTGGGCATCTGGCGGGGATCGTTCGTGATGCTGTTGTCGCTAATCGTGTGGATTCGGAGAGTGTGAGTGAGGCGCTGCGGCCGTTTGCGCATATGTACGGGGTTCGTCTGGGCGATGGCGAAGCTCTTCTGAGTCGCTTCCTGGAGGAAGCTGGGATTCCTCAGTCCACACGTGCGCTGGGCCAGCGTCTGGCTGGTCAAGGAGTGCTTGATCTCCCGAACTCCGCGTTCGTGGATCTTCCGGCGCTGCAAAGCCTTCGAGATACGGTGGCTCTGATGAATTCTCCGGCGCTGCAAAGTTTTCGGGATTCGCTGGCGCTGGTCAATTCTCCGGCGATGCACAGTGTTCGGGATGCGGAGGGGTGGATCCATTCTCCTGTCATGCAGAGCTTTCGGGATGCTGCGCTGGTCAATTCTGAGGCGATGCAAAGTATTTGGGATGCGGCGGCTCTGATGAATTCTCCGGCGATGCAGAGTCTTCGGGATGCGGCAGCTGCTGTGGATCTGCCGGTGGTGGAGGCTGCTCGGAAGATCGCCGACAGCCAGCGGCGCGCGCAGTGACGCGAAGTCGAGGAGCTGCGGCGTTCAAGCGGTCGCTGACGGACCGGCTGAAGAAGGAGTCCCAAATTCGAGGTCGCCCGTTCGAGCATCTGCGGCGGGAGTTCTATCTCCAGCGGTTCCTGGCGCGGATCTTCTCGCAGCCGGAGGGGCGTTGGTTGCTCAAAGGTGGGGCGTCGTTGTTGGTGCGGCTCCCAGATGCACGGTACAGCCAGGATATCGACCTTCTGCATACTGCAGCGGGCCTGAAGGAGGCAGTCGAAGATCTGCGGGAGGCGGCAGATCTGAGTGAACTTGATCCACTTAGCTTCGTGATACGCGATGAGCCTGTCGCGATGACTGGTGGCGTCGATGGCGCGAAACTGAAGGTTGAGGTCTATTACGACGCGCTGTACCTCTTCAGTTTTCCGATAGACCTTTCCACTGAGCTTGTTGCGGTCGGTGACGTCGATTACCAGTCCCCGAGACCGATTGTGGTCATGGAGGGTTTGGCTGCGATGCCGGAGTTCGCGTTGTATCCGTTGCCGGCGCAGATCGCCGACAAGGTGTGTGCAATGTATGGGCGGTACGGGCGGGATGGAGGTCCGTCGACGCGGTATCACGATCTGGTGGATCTGGTACTGATCATTTCTGCGTGGCGTTTCCCGGCGGATGTGTTGGCGCGTGGTCTATCTCAGGAGTCTGAACGTCGTGGATTGGTGCTGCCGGCCGCTATGTCGGTGCCTTCGGTGGGGTGGTCTGCCGGTTACGAAGCGATCGCTCGGACGGTCTCAGGGTTGCCTGGTGGGGTGTTGACTCTGGATTCGGCGTTGGTGGTTGCAGGGCGCTGTCTTGATCCGATTTTGTCGAATCAGGTTGTCCTCGGGTTTTGGGACCCGGATGCCGGTAGGTGGGGTGGATAGTGTTGTGCGGGACTTGGTGTCGGTGGGATGCAACTGTGTGAGTGTTTGTGATGGGTTGCTCCTGAGGTGAATGGGCTTGCTGCCCGAATGCTCCGAATGTCTCAGCGTGCATCGGGATGCGTGGATCGCGCTGGATGACGATCGTTCCGTCCCTGTGCGGAAGAACTTCGACGCTGGGCGGGGACATGTGATGCAGGTGTTGTGGGGGCGGCAAGGACGGTGTGCGCGCGGTCGCGCGTGTCTCGTCGTGTCGGTTGGGGTTGGTGGGAGTAGTGAATCTGGTTGTGGTGTGGTCCGCAACGTGATCTGTGGATAGCCGTGTTTCGCTGGGGATAACTTTGCGCGTTTCCTGGTCGGAGCTTTTCAGGGAATCGGGTCTCTTATAATTTTCGGTAGCGAGAAATGGCTGGTTTCGTTCGAACTGCGGTGTCGTGCAGGCGCCTTGTGTGATCGTATGGAATGGGTGCGGATAGAATTTTCGGTATTCGTTGAAGTTCTTCCGGACTGTCGGTTTCTGGATTTATTTCGGACCTGTTGGTCTTTCTCGCTTTTGACTACATGGTCGGTTTTTCGCCATGTTGTTGCAGGTCAGTAGCGGAAGCTGGACCAGATTGAAAGCGGAAGCTGGACCAGATTGAAAGCGGAAGCTGGACCAGATTGAAGCTTCTACCGCAGTTAATCCGATGTGCGGTTTCTGTGGCCCCCTTTCCGGTGTCTTCATGCATACTGGGTTTTGTTGTCCGATTGTTTCTCTCTGTCGGGTATTCGTTCCGTCCATTCTTGGACCAGTAATTGGGGGTTTTGCACCATGGTTTTTGCAACAGTTTCCGCTCAGTCGATCGTGGAGGAGATGGATGCCGCTTCTAGAGGCCCCCAGGAGGCTTTCGGTTACATCGCGTTAGCGTCGGTGTTTGCGTTCGTGGTTGTGGTGTTGGGTGTGCGGGCGGTGGCTCAGGAGATTCACCGGCGAGGCGGGTATGGCGTGTCGGTGGGGTCAGTCGTTGCGCCTGCGGTGGTGTCGGGGGGTGCGTTGGTGGGTGCGTTGGTTTTCGGGTTCCGGGCGTTCGATCGTGTTGATACGGGGCTGTCGATCCTCGATGCGGCGTTGTCGCTTTTGTTTGTGGTGTGCTTGATTGTTGCGCTCGGGCTGGGGATCTTTGTGTCGACGAAGGCTGTGAAGGCGCTGGCGTGAGGCGGACGGCGGGTGAGTGGCGCCGAACGCTGCTGGCCGGTGGTCGTCGACGGTGAATGGGTTCGATTTCAAGGAAGAATTAACGACGGGGCAGTGATGGGTAAGGCGAAGAGCAAGCGGAAAGCTGTTGTGCGACAGGCCCCTCTGAGGCATTCGCCTGGCGATGATCTCCGGCATGGACTTGCAGTTCGGCAACGAGCGGATATGGCGTTGTCGACTGGTGAGTTGAAGCCGTCGCAGATGCCGTTGTTGTTGGATGCGTTCGACGAGGCGGCGACGCCGGTTGTGAAGTATCTGGAGCCGTGGGGTCTCGTGGTGTGGGAGTTGCGGAGTTTCCGCGCCTCGGGAGTTGTCGGTCCGATGTTGAAGTGGTGGACCGACCTACACGGTCAACCAGCCGCTGTGTTGGCTGCGGATCCCGAGCGGTACTTCATGTTGGGTGGCACTCAGAAGTCGTACTACGGCGCGGCCGATGAGGAGGACATGATTGTCATGTACTGCGGCTATCGGTGCACGAGCCGAGCGACTTTGGATCGGCACGCCTATTTTGCGTCCGAGGAAATGACGGCGCTGATTTTGGCGGGAAGCGAGGGTTCAGCGGATGTCGGTGTGACGCTCGCTGATCTGCCCTCACCATCCGGTGTCGCCTATTTGACGCAAGCGGTGGGCGGATTGGTGCTGCTGTGGAACACCATCGACGATCTGCTATCGGTTCAAGTGGTGCCGATTACGGGTGCTCAGGACTTCATCGTCAACCAGGGGGAGAAGAAGGTTGGGTGGGGATACAGGTTTGGCGAGCACAAGTACCTACCGATGCCGTTTGCCGAGGCGCAGCTGAGTCTACCTGAGAGTGATTCTCCGCCAACCCTTCAGAACGTCGGCGGGTACACCCCAGGGATGCCCGACGATGCGCCGGATTGGTCTCGTAAGGGGATCTATCAGGGGTGGACTTCCGAGCAGATCCTGGCAGTGTTCCTCTCGTTCACACACATGCTTCGCCAGAGCGCGCTGGTGGATTCGTCGACAATTCGGACTGCTAAGTCGTCGTTGAGTGGGCGACGTCGCAAGCCGGGGCTGGTGACGTACTTGTCGTACCGATCTCGTGGGGGATCCCGTGCAACTGCGGGCGAGGACGGGTCCCCGTCGCGGGTGTACTCGCACAGGTGGACTGTTCGAGGCCATTGGAAGCGGCAGTGGTATCCGAGCGAGCAGCGGCATCACCCGATTTGGATCTCGACGTACATCGCGGGGCCGGAAGGTGCGCCGATCAAGACGTCGGACAAGGTGACTTTGCTTTGACAGGCGATCGCTGTTGAGACCGCAGCAGGAGCCGGGTAATCGCCGCTGCTCGCTGTGTCGTGACCTGTGAAAGAGGTGTGCGGGGCTATGACCCGAAATCTCATCTCATCGCGCGATTGGGTTAGGGGCGTTGGTTGCGGTGGCAGAGTGCGAGGGTTCGAAGGGGGAGTATGCGTATCAAGGACAATCATCCGGAACTGTTTCGGCAGTTGCACCCGGCACGAAATGTGGGGCTTGATCCTGGGTCGGTGACGAATTCGTCCCACACGATGTTGTGGTGGCTGTGCCCGGCCGGCCACGAATGGTTGGAGACACCGTTTCAGCGGACATCGCACATGGGGTGGAAGAACGGCGACCGCTACGCCTGTCTGTATTGCGTTGCTCCCGGGTGCGTGGTGAACAGTTGTGGTCATCGAAAGTTTCGGGGCAGTAAGAACGCGTTCTTCCGTGTGCTCGCGCATCCCTGTGACAAATGTGAGATCACCGAGCACGCACGTCTGATCCTCGATGCGCAGGCTGATGCTGGTCCTGCCGCGGTGAAAGTTCTCGAGGACAGCCCATTGTATGCGCTGTTCTGTAGCAGGGGATCCGAGGTCGTGGAGTGGTGGGAGCAGGCATTTCCGCTGTTCGAAGCCTATTTCGTTCGGGAGCTGTACGACCCTGAAACTCTCGAAGCGGACACCCTCGGCGACGCCACCACAGGGCCCGAGACTTGCGAAGCCGTACTCCGCGAGCTCGACCTCGTTGACACCGCACTCAAGGCAACCGACGCCGCCTACAGGCGCGTCCTTGACGAAGCCAGCCGTCTCTACTTGAAAGACTGACTGCCAGGACATCATTGGAGGATCTGCGCTTGACCGACACGCGAGTACACCTCACAGAGCCCATACCTGGGCTTCCCATCTACTTGACCTTCGCGGAGATCAAGCATCTACCAGACCTCACCGCGATATTCCGACAGGCCACCGAAGAAGTTGCACAGGGTACAGATCCCGAGACCATCGCCACGCGCATCAAAAGGAAGGCCAGATTCGCCAACTCCCTCTTCGAACAGGCGATGAACTATCGATACATCACCCAGACGGGAGACTCGTTCAGCTTGATTTCCGCAAGTCAGCCCGGATGGATCAACATCACCGTTCATCCCCACAACGCGGGGGAACTGAGAGTGATCAACAACTTCTTGAACGCCCACGATGAGCTCTACGACGCGAATGCCCTGGACACAGAGACCAATCGCCCCCATTCTTCTGGTGTCTTCAATAATGGATGAGACCTTCGAATGCAGGCGCACGACTAAGAGAGTCCTCGTTGTCCCCCTACATCGGATCGGTTCATTGGAAGATCTGCCCGACTGGTGAATGAACGCATGCGGTGCCGAAATTGTCTGCCCCGCCAAGTAACCTTCACGATGCGACGAGAAGTAGGTCGCCACATTGACCAGACCGAAGCGAAAGCCAAAGTCCTGACCTGCAGCATCCCTTGCAGGTCAGTCACATGTGGCGACCTGATCTCATTCAGTATGACGATTCAGAGCTACCGCGAAACCACCCGTGATAAGCCTGCGCAGCTCCCGCGCAATCATCCCAGTGCGACATGTCGAGACGCGCCCATCTGACCTCCGAAAACTACTGCAGTCCAAGCAGCCCCTGCCATAGCAAGGGTCTGCTTGGACGGATCCGGAGAGCGCAACTACTGGTTAGCTTCCGAAGGGACTTCCCGAGCTGGTCGAACCGGAGCTTCCGGCAGTGTTCGAGCCGCCGTCGTTATCGCCGGGGTTTCCCTCACCGCCACCTCCACCACTGTTGGATTCAGCAGCTGAGATGCCAATTATTTGCGGCCCGGAAGCTTGCGTATCGGACACGAGCACGTTGACCTCGAGGTGGTCTCCTCCGTCCGTCTCGAGGATGATCCGATGATCGCCGTCGTGGGCGTCGGATGGAACATGGAAGGAAACCACTGCGGAACCTTGATCGTCAGTGGTGAATTCGCCGACCAGGACGGGATCGGACGCCATGAGTGCCCTTCCGGCGGTGTTCTTCTTCATCCAGTTCGCGCTGACGACAACTTCTTGACCTCGTGAGAGTGTCGTGTTTGCCGTCGGGGAGTTGCCGGCCCCGGTCCATCCGAGCTGTTGCTCGAGGACCAAGGCTGCACACTGGCGCACCGGTATGGACTTTCCGGTGATCCGGCAGTAGTCACTCGCTTGTGCGTACGAGGTATGAATGTCGACACCCCACTTCCGGCTACCGGCCATAGCCAACGGGTTGGGGTTGCAGACGGCGTCCCCGGCGATGCAGAACGAACTCAGGACCTTGGGATGGGCGTTGACGAATGGCGTCACGTCGACGTGAGCTTCGCCCATCGCCGGGTTGAGGTTCACAGATCCACCCGGCGCCGTGTCGAGTGCGCTTCCGATGTTTCCGGGAGTGCTCGGGATTCGGTTCGGGTCACCGAACAGGATGACCGCATTCAGATTGTTCAACCGCTCCGGCGCGGTCTGCTGTGTTTGAACGAGGAACTTGTTGATTACGTTGGCGCCCTGGGAATATCCGGAGAGGATGATCGGTGTATTTGCGCCCTCGCACTTTCTGCTCACGACGGTGTATAGAAAGTCGAGTTTCCGGACGCCCGCATTCACCGAATCGCGGTACTCGTAGAAGTTGTATTCGGAGTTCCACAATTCGACAGGTATGGCTGGGTAGGAGAGGCCGAGTTGGTTTATCTGTCCGGGGTGTCGTGCGTCGAGTGCCTTGTACGCTGAGTCGACAGGCCAGCCCATTCCGTTGTCGGTGTAACCGACCGGATATGCGTACTCGTCCTCCCGGTTCGAAGACCGGGGGCTTTCCCCTGATCCACGGATGCCGATGAAGAACGGCTTGCCGCAGTCGTAGGTGCCGAGAGCGGGAAGGTACTGGTCCCACACCGAGGTGAAGCTGAACTTCACATCAACCGGGATGTTGCTGCCCACGGTGGTGCCGTTTCCGAGTTGGCCGTAGTCGTTCCAACCCCAGCATTTGGTCACCATGTTCGGCATGGCGGCGCACACGTGCGCTACGCCAGCCGATATGGCATAGGCGTCGCTGACGCCTATCACTTTCGATTCACCAAGTCGCATGTCCTCGACGTTGTAGAAGCGGGTGTCGGTGGTGCCGTCTCCTCGGAAAGCGGGCATGGAGCTGACACAGGTCACTTCACCGGTGGTGAGCAGGGCACACTGATGGGCTCCCATCGAAGGGGAAGCGCTGGCTTTGGCGCCGATGTTCAGTCGGGTGGTCGTGCCGCTGCCGTAGATATTTCTCGGGGACCAGCATGTGACGGCACCGGAAAAGAGCACCGCGCAATCTTGGCTGCCGCCGCCGTTGAGATCGAGTGAGCTGACGTCGGAGACCGACGGCGTGTAGTCCTTGACCCTCGGTTGTCCCATTCCCTGGTTGGGGCCGTCTGGATAGATGGTCCACAACCTGCAGCGGACGGTCCGATCGCTGCGCAGTGCGCACACTTCGGAGGCGTTGACGGCGACGTTGACAGCGGAGCCGAGGTCCATGGGTGCAGGTTCGCTGCTGAACCAACCGTCTGAGGTTCCGTAGCTCCTGCCTTCCGAAATAAACGAACCCCAGCAGGAGAGCGCGCCGGAGACCGAGACTGCGCAGATACCGGCGGGGCCGGCTGCGATCTGCACGATCCCCTCCAACCCCGTGATTGTCGTCGGCGATTCGTACACGAGGCGTTCTCCGTTGGGGAGATAGTTCATTTCACCCCAGCACGTGACGGTTCGGTCGGCCAGGAGTGCACACGTGAATGTCAGCCCGGAAGCGAGCTGGCGTGCATTCTCCACGCCGTCGATCCTGACGGCCGTGGGGTGGACTTGTTGGTTTCCGTCTTCAGGATTCGGCACACCGAGGACCATCCCCCAGCACTGAACATTGCCGTCTTGGACGATCTGGCAGGTGTGGTAGCCCCCGGCTGACATGGTGCCCGCGCCGGTCTGCGGTTGGCCGACCGCAGGTTGCGCGGTAGCTGCACCCGCGGAAAGGGTCAGGACCTGTGCAAGCGACATCACGAGGGCAGCCGCAAACAACAATGTCCACAGGCGGAGGAATCTGCTCACGGATTGGTTGCTGTTGGCACGCCCGAAGAGTGGGAGGTTCATCCGAGTACCACTATGAGGCGCAGAAGCAGGGGGATCTCGGCTTCGATACGCATTATCGGTAGGGGCACTGTGGAAGTCACGTGTTCTCCTCGGGAATGAGAGTTGGCAGCGTATTCGCTCGGGGGAAAGTCTGATTGAGCGACGACACCACCGACATGTTGTGTATCGGAAGTTGCGTGCGTGGGACCGGTAAACCGGAATCCGGGTGGATTACAGGTATAGGTCAGCTGCCGAACATATTGCCGAGACTTCCTGCGCCGCCAGCGCTTCCACTGCTCCCCTCACCACCACTGTCGTTGTCGTCGTCAGGGTTGGGAACGGTAGCACCGATTTGGAAGCTGCGGAGGTGGTAGACGAATTCGTAGGGTTCAGCTGGGTCGACGCAGCCGGTGAGCACGGAGTATGTGTCGTCGGTCAAGCTCGGCAGCGCGACGGTGTATGGGCTGGTGGCCGTGGTGAAGGAAGCGAGCGGGGGGTCGAATGTCGGTGGGGTGGTGGTGACAACGGTCGGGTACACCACGTTGGAGAGGTCACTGATACCGGGAAGGCTCGGGGCGCTGCCGGGGTTGGTAGCGAATTGGTCGAGAGTCTCCTGCAGCGCAGCAGCATCAACGGTGCCGCGCGTGACGATCGGAGTCGAGCACATCGCACCGCCGGTAGCTGTGGCAGTGATGGTCGCTTCGTGTCCGGTGACGGTCGCGGTCAGGAGGGGGGAGTTGCCGGCCACGGTGTAATGCGGTGTTGGGTCGGCGTGTGCAGTAACCGGGGCGAGGAGCAGTCCGGCTGCGAGTGCGCCGCTTACTGCGAGGCCGATCTTGGTACGCAGTGTCATGACACTTCCCTTTCCATGGTGCGCTTTTCTAAGCGCGGTTGTTGATATGGATGTGGTGGCATAGCGATGTGGCGGAGTTCAGGTGAAGTGTGCAGCGCGTGCGTACCAGCTGAAACCGACCAGTCGATCCACCTGGAACGGGTCAAAAGTAGTCGAATGGATCGATGGCGCACAGACCCCAAAAATGGTGGCACAGCCACTATAAGCAAGCCGACCTGATCAGATACGTGGGGCGAGCGGTTGACCGTCCGGGTCGTATTCGAGTCGGACGATGTCGTCGCGGGTGCTGTGGACGATGGTGGCGAGGACGTCTCGGCCGGGTGGGAGGATCCGGATCGTGAGTGTCCCGGATCGTGCCCGGGTGAGTGCGTCCACGGCGGCGGTGATGACGCGGTCGCGTATTTCGTCGGGTGCGGTGTCGAGGGCGTGGTCGTCGAGCAGGACGACCTCGACGCCGCGTGTGCGGGCAGAACGCGCTTCGGCGGCGATGTGTGGGACGGCCAGAGTCGGGGCTCGTAACGTGTCCCGGAGGTGAGCTTCGAGGAGTTGGCAGTCGAGGCGTTCCTGGCCGGTCAGTGGGTCGGCGTCGGTGATGCGTTCGAGGAGGGGTCGGGCGAGGTCGTCCAGGCGTGTGAGTTGGGCGTCGCGTTCGTCGAGGACAGCGGTGTCGGCTGCTTCGGCGGCGATGCGCAGCGTCGTCTCCTGGCGGAGGGCGAAGATCTCGCGTGCGGCGGGCCGGATGGTCCAGGCGAAGAAGGTCGCCATCAATAGCGGTGCGAGGTTGATCGCGGACATCGACAGCCCGTAGGCGGCGCTTTGACCGGTCCGCGCTGCCCAGAGCATGCAGCTGGCCAGGACGGCAGCCATACCTATCCACGCCCACACGGTGCGGCCTCGGACACACATGTAGGTGTAGATCGCCGTCGATGCGGCCAGTGGCCACAACTGCAGGAGCCCGTCGATCGGGACGGGGACGACGACAAAGATCAGATTGACCGCGATCGGCCCGGACAGCGTCAGGTATGCGGCGGCCGGAGCCGCAAGCGGATCGCCCGGAACCCCGATGAGGCCCACTGCGCCGATACTGACGACGATCCAGGCTGCGAACTCGAACCATCCACCTCCGGGGGGATTCGTGGACCAGGCGACCAGAGCGAACGTCGCCACGTACGCGGTGACCACGGTTTTCGCTGCGATGGTGCGCAGACCGAGCAACTCTCGAACATCGTGAACATCGTTGTCGTCGTGAGTCATTCGGATTCCCACCCCAGGTGTACTGTCGTGCCGACGCCGGGGCGGGTGTCCACGTGTGCCGATCCGCCGGGGACGGCGCGCATGCGGCCGAGAATGCTGACGGTGATGCCGAGTCGGTGCGGTGCGACGTCGGAGGCGACGAAGCCGGACCCGTTGTCAGCGACCTCGATTCGGACGCCGGTGCCGGTCACTGCCGCTGTGACCGTTCGTAGAGCTTCGGATCCGGCGTGCAGGCGAGAGTTGCGCAGGGCCTCCGACAGTGCCGACCCCAGTGCGCGAACACAATCGGCAGGCAGGAACGGCAACGACGCGGCAGCGGTGTCGATGACCTCGAATCTGGCCTGGGCGTCAGCGTCGGTGGCCGCGGTCCTCAGGTGGACAAGTGCGTGTTCGAGTGAGAACGGTTGTGCTGGTTCGCTTCCGATACGGAGATCGTCGAGTTCCGCCAGCGTTGTTTCGGAGAGGTCGCGGAGAAGAGAATGCGGCTGACCATGTGAGGCAGCCAGAAGTGTCGAGAGCACGCTGTCATGGATGAGCGCGTCGAAACGTTCACGCTCGACGATACGAGCACGTTGGGCGGCGGCGTCAGCTGCCGCGGCGTATGTCTCGTCGGTGGTGGCATCGAGCACCCGCCCGGTGCGTAGTGCCATCGCGGCGCCGCCGACGAACAAGGTGCAGAACATGATCGCGAAGGCGATCTCCGGGACCAACATCCCTGATTGCGCGCCGTCGCGGGCTACGAGGTTGATCAGCTGTACACCCGTGCACCCGATCACCAGGTGAACGAATGCGACCGGTGTCGACCAGACAAGTACAGCGGCGAGGCTTGCCAGACCGGGGAACGCGGCGAGCCACACGCCATCACTGGCGGGGAGGTCCGGTCCGTTCCACGCCGCCGGCCAGGTGGCCACCGCGATAAGAAACACCGTCGCCGCTAAGGCAGCGGAGGCGCGCATCGCCTGCGTATCGGTTCGAAACGACAGCGCGCCGGGGATGAGTCCGGACCCGAACACGACAACGACCATGGTCGGCGTCCACCACGGGTCCATACGGGGAGCGAGCTCGGTGATCGATGGCCACAAGATCACCAGGTATGCGACGTATCCGATGCTTGTGAAGCGCGCGAACATTCGCAAGATCCGGTCAGTGTCTTCCGTCCGTACGGCCTTCTGGTCAGGGCGAAGCGACTGATGGGTCATCGGATCGGATGCTCCGGCACAGGTAGCCAGCCGTCTTCAAGGGCGCGCTTGTAGAGGTCTGTTTTCGTTCGTGCCGGTCGTCCGGCGTCGGCGTATTTGATGCGGATACGTGCGAGGTAGTCGTTGACCGTATTCGGAGTGAGTCCGGTCATCCGCGCTACGCGATCGGCTTTCTCTCCGGAGGCGTACAAGGTGAGGACGTCTTGTTGCCGTGGGCTGAGCCCGACGTCGGACAGGTCGGGATCGCCGTCGATGGCGGCGGCCCATTCGGTGGTCGCTACAGAGTGGCCGGCGGCGGCAGCGGCGATGGCTTCGATGATCTCCTCGGTCGGCGCCGACTTGCGGACAATACCCAGCACACCTGCCTTCGCTGCCAACCTGACCAGATACGGGTTTTCGGCACCGGTGAACACCAACGCTTCCAGTCCTGCCGCCCGCAGTCGGTCGACATTCGCAGTCGGGGAGGAACCATCCGCCAACCTCAGATCGAGCAGAACGAAATCCAATGGAATCTGCTGATTCAGCAGGTCTGTGACCGTGGCGGCCGAGGCAGCCATTACCAAATCGGGCTGTCCAGAGAGCATCGCTTGGACTCCCAGTACTACCGCGGAGTGATCTTCGACCACACCAATCCGTTTCATGCCGGTCTCTGTCATCGCATCAGCCGTCCTCTATCGAGAGCGCTGAACCGATTTCAGCTACCCGCGTGCATTATCGATATTTCAGCACATCGGTACCTCGTTGGTGTTCGCTAACCAGGCATACGGTCTTCCTGGATCGCCTTCGAGGTCTGTGCAAGCAGTGCGGCAGAAGACAAACGAATGTCAAGTGCCCACGATCAGCGTGTGGATGGCACGCACCTCAGTGAGGCTCCGAGTACGCGCCTCCATGCTTGATTCGGGCACATGCTGACGACTCGAAATCTGCCGGAACACGTCGACCGAAATTCATGACCGAAACTAGATCGACCGAAAGAGGCGAGTGGACCGTTTTCGGTCGGTTCGATAGCATCACTCTCAACGCAGAACGACTAACACGCCTCCGGTGGCTCCGATAGAGGGTCGGCGGCACCGAAACCGCAGAAACGCGTACAGCCGCACAACGAGGACCAGGGGAGCAGACCATGACGAAACGAGACGAGATTCCGCGTAAACCCACCCGCATCCTGACCGCGGGCGAGATTGAACGGGAAGTAGCAGGCATCCGGGCCGGTCTCGAAATGGGCGGAGTCCCCTTCACTGCCGAAGCCGAAACAGCTGCTCGATCGGTACTCGCCGGGGACCTGACGGGAGACGAGGCGATCGAGCTCGCGCATGCCGCGATACGCCGGCGGCACGGACTGTGACCGATACTTACCACTACCCGGGTACGCAAGTACTCCGAAACAGGTTCGGCTACAGAGACCCTCAGATTCTCGCCGAGGTAGAAGGCGCGATCGCTGCTGCCCGAATGGCCGAGCTGGCAGCGAACCCGATCGATGGGCACTTCGACTTCGCGCACCTGCAAGCGATCCACCGCCACCTACTCGGTGACCTCTACGAATGGGCCGGTGACATCCGCACCATCGACACCGCACCAGGCGATCTCGGAATCCTCCACGACCCACCCGCCGCCATCCCCGGCGAACTCGATCGAGTGTTCACCGACATCAACAGCGGCGTCTACGTCAATCACCACAGCCACGAAGCGTTCGTCCAGGATCTCGCCGGCCACTGGGGAGACCTGACCAGCGTCCATCCGTTTGTCGACGGAAACTCCCGCACCCAAAGGGTTTTCTTCGACCAGCTCGCACGCGACGTCGGATGGGTGATCGAGTGGCGTGAGCTCAGCGTCGACGCCGTCCAAGCTGCCCGAAACTTCGCCTACGTCGACGGTGGAACCATCCTCGCCGACGTCTTGCGCCCCGCGATCAAACCTGTCACCGAAGTTCCCGCGGATTCGATCGCCACAGCACCCCGCGGCAGCGCCATGACCTTCCCCGAGCACTGGCAGGCCATGATCGAGCACTACGACACCATGCCCGAACAGACCTATACCTGGGCGAGCCAGATCAAATCCGAAGCACCTCAAGATTACCCGCAGTCGATCGAGATTCGGCCAACTCGCAAGCCGGCCGTTCCGGGACGGGAACTTGCAGACCTCGACACCACCAAGTTTCACACCCACTGGAGTCCCGAGGTCGACCACCAGCTCATGAACAGTCGCACCATCCCACAAGACGGCAGCAGAGAAGAAGGACCGAGACTGTGAGCATCATCGGATACGCACGCGTCTCCACCCTCGAGCAAAACCCCGAACTGCAAGAACATGCACTCCGACAAGCCGGCGCGATCCGCATCTTCACCGACTACGAATCCGGCTCCAAAACGCAGCGCCCCCAGCTCACCGAATGCCTGAATTACCTCCGCGAGAACGACGGCGACGTCCTCGTTGTCTGGAAACTCGATCGCCTCGGACGATCCGTTCGCCACGTCATCGACACCGTCCATAACCTCGGCGAACGCGGCATCGCGTTCCGTTCCCTCACCGAAGGATTCGACACCACCATCGCAGGCGGCGAATTCCTCTTCCACATCATGGCCGCCCTCGCTCAAATGGAACGCCGCATGATTGTCGAACGCACCCACGCCGGCCTCGAAGCTGCTCGCCGCCAAGGCCGACACGGCGGCCGGCCCACCGTCATGACCCCCGAACGCACCGAACTCGCCCGCACGATGCGTGAACAAGGGAGGAGTCTCGACGCCATCGCCTCGACACTCGGCGTCGGCCGGTCTTCCGTCAGTCGTGCGCTTACAATGGAATTCGTCCAGTCTGTGGCTCCCCCCATTCACGGTGCATGACCGGGAATCGTGAGTTCACTATTTTGAGGTTCATCGCAAGAGGGGTCGATACGGCGGATGATCCATCCGCCTGAAGGTGCTCGTATCTATTTGAAGTGCCGATAGAGGGTGGTTCGTCCGACGCCGATGATTTCGGCGATGTCGGTGAGATGCATCCCGTTTTCCCGCATCTGTTGTGCCTGTGCGAGTTTCGTCGGCGTCATCTTCGAGGGGCGGCCACCAGTGCGGCCGTGCGCTCGGGCGGCGGCGAGGCCGACCTGAGTGCGTTCGCGGATGAGGTTGCGTTCGAATTCTGCGAGGGCGCCGAAGATAGAAAAGATCAGTTTTCCGCCGGAGGTGGTGGTGTCGATGGATTCGGTCAACGATTTGAAGCCGACACCTGTCGACGGCCATCGTAAGCTCCCCACTGGCGGCCATTTATGGCGCATTTTGTGGCCATGGTTTCTCCCCGCGTACGGCCAGATAGTTCCCCACCTGCTGTGAGTCAGATTCGGTCCCGGCAACGCTGGGTGGATGAAATCGAGCAGGGAGATCATGGAAATTTTGGAGGCGTACGACCTCACGGGTAGTTATCGGGCGGCGGCGGAGCTGGCTGGGTGTGATCACCACACGGTGGCCCGGTATGTGCAGATGCGCGCTGCGGGGCAGCCGCCGGACCGCCGGCGGCATCGAGCGCGGGCGATCGACGACTTTCTGCCGAAGATCGAGGAGTTGGTGGTCCGCTCGCAGGGCAAGGTCCGCGCGGATGTCATCCACGAACGGATCGTCGCGCTGGGGTTCACCGGCGGTGAGCGGACCACGCGCCGGACGGTCGCGGAGGCGAAGGCCCAGTTTCGGGCTGGTCGGCGGCGAGTGTATCGGCCGTGGGTAACCGAACCTGGGCTGTGGTTACAGTACGACTTCGGTGACGGGCCAACGATTTCCGGCCGGAAGACGACGTTGTTCTGCGCATGGTTGGCGTGGTCGCGATTTCGGGTGGTGATCCCGATCTGGGACAAGACATTGCCGACGGTGGCGGCGTGTTTGGATGCGACATTCCGCCGCTTGGGCGGGGTTCCGGTCTATGTCCTCACCGACAACGAGAAGACCGCGACGATCGATCACGTGGCCGGGATCGCGGTCCGCAATCCGGAGATCGTGGAGGTGGCACGGCATTACGGCACGACGCTGCGGACGTGTTTACCTGCTGATCCGGAGTCGAAGGGAGGAAGTGAGGCGACGGTGCGGATCGCCAAAGCCGACCTGTTGCCGAAGGAGGTGAACCTGCGCGAGCAGTATCACTCTTTCGGTGAGCTCGAGTCGGCTTGCCGGCAGTTCTGCACCGACGTCAACACCCGCGTCCACAGCTCTACTCGGCGGCGGCCGGTCGAGCGGCTGGCCGAAGAGTTGCAGCGGCTGCATCCGCTGCCGAAATCTCCGTTCACCGCGGTGTTCGGCACTACCCGGCGGGTGAACTGGGAGTCGACGATCTCGGTGGAAGGGGTGCGGTATTCGGTGCCGCACACGTTGATCGACACTCGGGTCTGGGCCCGCTTCCATGGTGAGGAGCTGATCGTGACCGCCGTCGACAATGATGGCGGTGCAGTCGAAGTCGCGCGGCACCGCCGCGGCCAACCCGGTTCACCGGTCCTCGACAACGACCACTACCCACCCCGCCCAGACCGCGACGCCGCCGACCGGGTGCCCAAGCCTCGTACCGCCGCCGAGCTCGCCTTCCTACAGTTGGGCCAGGGTGCCAACAGCTGGCTGGTCGAGGCTGCCGCCGCGGGAGCGCGCCGCATCAGGGCGAAGATGGCCGAGGCCGTGGACCTTTCGAAGCTGCACTCCCCGGACGCAGTCGACAGAGCGTTGGGGACGGCGGCGATGACCGGCCGGTTCGCCGATCGGGACCTGATCTCGATCCTCGACTACCAAGTCACCCACGAACACGCTGATCCGGTCCGTCGCAGCGAGAACCACACTCTGCAACCGGGCACCGCCGCCTGGTCCACCTTCGGCCAGACACCAGCGCCGGCCAGCCCAGCCACTACTGACGATGAAAGCGATGACGCCTGATGAGCACCCCTTTGCGCACTGTTACCAGCGCTAACGGCGACCCGTTGGCCGAGGCGATCGACCTGACTAAACGCCTGAAACTGCCCCATATCCGCAGGTCCTTGAGCGATATCATCCCGACCGCGAAAGCCCAACGCTGGGACCCCGCCGAAGTCGTGCGGGTTCTCCTCGCTGAGGAAGCCGCCGGCCGGGACCGGGCGAACCTGCACACTCGCCGCAAACGCGCGGGTTTCCCTACCGGCAAGACCTTCGGCGACTGGGACGAAACGAAATCGTCGATTCCCCGCGCCACCCAGGACGCGCTCCGCACCCTGGAGTGGGTCGGGCGGCGTGAATGTTTCTGCGTCTGTGGGCCTTCGGGAACTGGCAAGTCTCACTTCACCGAGGCACTCGGGCAGGCCGCAGTCGAAGCTGGGCTGGCGGTGTCTTGGTTCACCATCGAAGACCTCGGTGCCCTGGTCCGCCGGCACCGTGCCGACGACTCCATCGCCCGAGCCCTGACGAGGATCATCCGCTCCGACCTGATCATCGTCGACGACATCGGTCTGCTCCCGGTCTCTGAAGACGCCGCCGAAGGATTCTATCGCCTCGTCGACGCTGCCTACGAACGCCGAGCGATTGCCGTCTCGAGCAACCTGCACCCCTCCGGCTTCGACGAGATCATGCCCAAAACATTGGCCACCGCCACCGTTGACCGGCTCCTGCACCATGCGCACGTCGTCGTCACCGACGGCGACTCCTTCCGCCTCACCGAAGCCACCACCGGCAAGGGGGTGAAGCCCTTCAGCTAACCCAAATCAGAAAGCGGGTGGGGAAAAACAACTGGCCGCCACCGGGGAGAACCCGTGGCCACCAGCGGGGAGAACTACTGGCCGCCTACGGGGAGAACTTCGTGGCCATTGACAGACACCGCGGGTGGCGAGATCTTCACTGTCTGCAGCAGATGTGGGAGTGAGCGACCCAACCGGTCCAGGCGCCACACCACCAAGGTGTCCCCGTCGCGAAGATGAGAAAGAAGGTCGGTTAGTTGCGGGCGGGTGGTGGTTGCACCGGACGCGGTTTCGGTCCAGACCTTGAAACAACCGGCAGCGCTCAGGGCGTCGCTCTGCGCATCGAGCGTCTGATCGGTAGTCGAGACCCTCGCATAGCCCTGTGACTCCCGGAATTACGTGGCTCTTTTCGTCGGCGAACGGGATGCCCCAGCCGTTGGCCGTGGACTCGGTGGAGGTCGCAGGGCACGTGAGTGCGGGGCCGTCGGAGGAATCGAGTGAACCTGTGGGTGCTGCGCCGGCGAAAGCCACGCAGGACCCGATGTCAGCAGGGCGGGTTCGTCGCGGTCTTGTGAAATCAAAACATCGCCGGGAATGGTCAGGCCGAGATCGAGAGCTGCCCGGGCGTAGGCGCCACCGAACACCAGCTTCCGGTGCGCTGCTCCCCGAAACTCGATCCGTTCAAAGCCGTGATCGACGCCATGCTCACCGCAGATGTCGACGCGCCATGTTCAGCGTTGGGCAGCCATGATCGCCACAATTCTGTTCCCTGTGTTTGTTCTGTCTTCTCGCGTCAACAAGGCCGCGGAAGACACCTCAGCGTGGTAGTCCCTGTGGAACCGGCGCCGGACCAGCGGTGCGAGCCATGTCTTGACTACGAAATGCGGTCCCTCCCAAGACCAGAGCGCCTGATCTGGGTCCGTCACCTGCCGTAAAACGATACGAGGCCGTCCCTGACCGTGAAAAATTCGAGGCCTGCATCAGACACGGGGTTGCTATTAACCGCTGGATTCAACTCAGACTGACGCGCAGGGGGCCGGTTTGGGGACAGGTTCAGTCACTGATCGGTTAACAAAATCTAACAACATGTCCCGTTCTTTGAGTGCGGCTTCCAGTGCATCGAGGAGGTCTACCAGCACGTCATCTCCGTAGATCTGCGCATTCTTTAGGAGGTGGGCACGTCCGAGGGGACTTAGGTCGGTCATGCTGGCTGCTCCTGGTGTCGAGTTGTTCAGCCAGTTTATTGTCTGCATTCTCGCGCTATGCGTCAGGGTGGGGTTTGCGGGGTGTGAAACGAGTATGGCCGATTTCGACGCTGTCCACATAACACGCTCGGCGTATAGAATCCCTTGATTACCGATGTTCATCGGAGAGTGAACCCGTACCGTCGGCGCATCGCTTCGAGTTCTTCTACGTCTACGTCCACGTCCGTGAAGGTGGACGTACAGTCCTTCGATCGGTTCTCCGGTCTCGTAGGAGATCACCTGTCCGCGGTTGCCTGGTACGACTCCGTGTTTGTCGAGTGGGACGCCGTCGATCCCTTTGGTGATGAATCCGGTGGCGCAGATCGCGGAGTTCGCGTGGAAGGTTGACGGTGGGTCGAATAAGTATGGCAGTCGAGGAGAGAGTGCAGCCGGACGTGCCCGTCCGTGAAGCGTCAGTGGTTTTGTTCTTAACTGAGCGCGGGATGTTGCCTATTTCTATCGAGTCGCGCATTCACTGAGTCAGGCTGTGGCACGGGCAGTCTGGGCAAATTTTCGGGTGTCTGGGGTGCCAATGTGATTGAGGGTGGGCTTACATATCATCAACCCGGCTCGACAGCGTACTGGTAGCAACTGCTGAAACGCCCTTCGAGAGACTGGCCTCGGCCGCACGGTAGTTCATACGCAAGACTTTGCGGTGTGCTCGGTGGAGGGTGACCTTCGGTGTAGTCCGGAATGGAGATCCTTATCGGGATATCTTTACTCACCAGTAGGCAATGTGTCAGGGGCGTCGCGGCTCAGCGGGGTTGGCACTGAAACGTCATTTTCTCACAAGAGGGACGAAAGTCACATTTTCACTTCATGGTCAAATCAGGGTTCTTAGCCAAGTGATCGCTGTGCGGATTGCGCGCGAGTTTCCTATGAATTCGCTGGTAGTGGTTATTTCTAGCAGTTGTGACGGTTGGTTCTGCACGGCAGTACTGCACTTTCGGATCTTAAACCTCCAAATCGGACAATTTTCGCGCTGGTTTTTTCAATTGGAACGACGTAGCGTCCATCGGTGCAATCAATCAGCTAGTTGAGTAGTGAAGTACACGGTGAGTGAAGTGCAGGGCCTGGTTTCGGACTGGGCAAGCCCGAACTCGGTTCTGCGGGGCGGGTAGATCCCGCGGAGGGAAGTCATGTCGTAACACAAGGGCCTGTGGGCTGGTGCCTGGACGGGGCTAGGGACCACGCAGGCGCTCGGCCGGCAACATCTCAGGGCTTGAATCATGTCTTCGCAAGCGAGTTGCAGGCTCGGTTCCGGATGCAATTGCGATCAGGAATTTCACGCTATCTGCATTTTCGTGCGAATCCAGGAGCAATCGACTATGCCAATTCATGCGCGAGCGCATACTCAGGAATCAAGAGGAAATTGGATGACCAGGTCAGTGGCGATTATCGGCAGCAGAGGCTATCCGAGCTATTATGGCGGTTTTGAAACGCTGGTTCGGCGTCTTTCTCCCTATCTGGCCGACTGTGGTTGGGACGTGACCGTCTACGGACGTGACGGGACAACGGATCTGACTGGGAGTGAGCATGATCCGCGGGTGCGATCCGTCACAACGGTCGGTATCGAGACCAGGACATTGAGCACCCTGTCTTACGGACTAAGTTCGGTAGCGCATGCCGCGTGGAAGCGCCCAGATGTAGCTTTCGTAATGAACGTGGCAAACGGATATTGGCTACCCTTGCTCAAGGCACGCCGCATTCCAACTTTGGTGAATGTCGACGGTATCGAATGGGAACGGGCGAAATGGAGCAGGCAGGCCAAGGCGGTATTCCGTGCAGGTGCTTCATTGACCGCACGTTTCGGCGATCAATTAGTATACGATTCTCAAGCGCTCGGGGAGAGATGGCAGGCAGAATTCAAACGAGACGGAGTGTTCATTCCCTACGGCGGTACAATCCCCGAGAAGTCAGCTCCGCGCAATGAACTCGAATCAGGGTCGTATGCACTGATGGTTGCGAGATTTGTTCCGGAGAATTCCATCGAGGAGTTCTTTGCTGCTGCGGAATTACTAAGTCATCGTTGGACTGTGGTCATTGTGGGCTCGTCCGGATATGGCGGCGAATTCGACAATCGAGCTGAGTCACTCTCAGCCAGGTCTGATCGGATCCACTGGCTCGGTCATATCAATGACGATAAGTTTCTATTTTCGTTGTTCGAACACGCGGGGGTGTACTTCCATGGGCACAGCGTCGGTGGGACCAACCCCGCGTTAGTTCAGGCGATGGCCTGCGGTGCGCCAGTAGTGGCGCGAGACACGGCGTTCAACCGTGAGGTGCTCGGGGAGGCTGGACTATTCGTCGAGCCCGAGTCTTCAGCCATTGCAAGACAATTGGAGATAGTGCTTTCCGACAAGGCGCTCCAGGCGAATCTGCGGGCGAAAGTGTTGCAGCGTCAGGGTGCTGCCTACACCTGGGAGGGTGTATGTGCCACCTATGAGAAAACTCTGCGTGCTATGTCCCGGGGCGACGGTGATTGAGTGTTGCTCGTTCGATCAGTGTCGGATCGATTCGGCTTCGACTACACGTGTTGCCGGCTCCGGGGTATCCGTCACTGATCAGGAGTCGTGTTCGTCTCGACGTGTGATGCCGTGATCAATAGTGGAGTTATTGGCGACGATACCTTGAGCGTGGTCTCGACTTACGGCGATGTCTAGCCGAGCAAGACGGAAGGAGATGTTGTCAATTCCTGTGGAGTGAGTTTTCAAGCAGCTCCTATCCGGCGCTTGCAGGCTCGGTCGCCCCGGCGCCGAAGAGGTCGCGTTCTTGGAAGGCCTTCGCCCCGTCTGCCGCTGCGTCGTCAACCGGGTGATCGAGGCCGCCGACAGACCGGCGCCGGATCCGAGGAACTGCTCGGGCCGGTCCGAAGTCGTTGGTGGTCGGGCCGTGCAGATATAGCAATGGAAGTACTCGTTCATTTGTGGTGACTTGCGTACCCAGGCCGGCGGCAAGGCCACTCCCGAGTCCGGCCAACCACGAATGGCTGCTGAACGGGTGGGAGCGTTGTCACACAAGAACTTAACCAGAACGCGGTGTGTGGTGTGCGCCGGGTGAACATTCTCGAAGTGTGGACGTTGGCGACCACGGTGGATAAGTGGTTGGGCAGGAGATCAACGGGTTCGTGCGCGGACAGGGATACAACAGGTTTGGTCAAGAACCGCGAAATGCGCGGCACGCGAGTTCGTTATCGCGAGAATTCGGCTCGGCGGTTACGCTTACGTCACCCACATACAACGGGTCCCCGCAGATCAGTTTTCATACTGTTGCCTGAACAAAAGTCGAAGAGCCATAGTATCGCGCGGATGCCAGCCGAATTATTTCGCAAGAGGGAAGTTCGGGTCCGTAGGTGCGCCGCATGATCAGTGCTCGTAGATCGGCGAAGGCGTTGCAGGTCATATGCGGTGCCCGAACCTTTGATTGTGTTGCCGATACGGCACCCCTCGGACGATAAGTTATCGTTCCGCACATGGCTCAAGATATCGAGGCAAGGATTCTGCGACGGGTTTCCAATCGTGTCGGACAGGAGATGGAGCGACTGAGGGCCGGGACGCGGAGATTCGGTCGTCAAATCTCGGCGTCCGCGTCCATTCTGGGGTATTGGGAACTCGATGCGGTCGAGGAGTCGGAGATATCGACGCACGCGGGTATTTTGAGTATCTCCGGCTGGGCCGCCTCCGAGGATGAAAGCGTAGACGTCGCCGTGCGCCTCAGCGGGAAGTTGCTTGCACTTGCAGTCCCGATCTTGTACCGCTCCGACGTAGCTGAGGCTGTTGGAGACTTCGCGGCAAGGAGTGGTTGGTCGTTCGATCTGGAGGTGTCTCCGTCCTGGGCCGGTGAGGTCCTCGAGGTCGTCGCAGTCACGGCGAGCTGCCGACGTTCCTTCGGGCGACGGTCAATCCGTGTTCTATCCACAGAGGATTCGGGCGACCAGTGTGAATCAGACATGGTTGCAATCGATGACGGTGATGATTTATTGGTGTCGGGGGTTGTCGAGGATGTTGCGGTAAGGGATGGCAGCGTCGACGAACATGGCAGCGTCGACGAACCCTGCTCCGGAGCGGTGATTGCGGGACCGGTCGTTGAGGACGTCGTTGTGGTGGATGGCGGTGATTTATTGGTATCGGGGGTTGTCGAGGATGTTGCGGTAACGGATGGCAGCGTCGACGAACCCTGCTCCGGAGCGGTGATAGCGGGACCGGTCGTTCAGGTCAACGGCTGGGTGGTGATCGACGGACAGGCCGCCGACTTCATCGAAATCTGTATCGACGAACAACCGCCGATTCGGGCCCGCCGGTGCGATCTTCGCCCCGATCTCGTGGACGCCGTGGTGGCTCAGGATTTCGGTGCTGGATATTACGAGTTGGTGCCGATACGGAGGACTGCTGCGACCGACCAGATCACGTTGAAAGTGCGCGCGGTCGGGCGGTCGGGGAGGATCTGGAACTCGACGCCGGTCACCTTCACAGTTGTACAACCGGCACAGCCGGCGGAGTTGCCGAAAGCCGCCTTCGCCCGTGACTTCGAGGTGCCGGTACGTGAACCCTCGGTGAGGCCGCGGATCTGCATTTTTACCCATTCGTTGAGTATCGGCGGCGCAGAGCTCTACCTGGAAGAACTGCTGCTTCGCCTGACTGCTGCCGGTGTCGCGGACTTCATGGTGATCTGCCCCGAGGACGGTGTCATGAGGACCGCTCTGGAGGAAGTGGGCATTGCGGTGCACATTGGTTCGGATCCACCTGCCGATGCGCGCCGATACGTCGATCGCGTCGCCGAGCTGAGCAGTGTGCTGCTGGCGTGGCGTTGTGACGTCGTTATGGTCAACACCATGGGGCAGTTCATCGGGGTCGAGGCCGCGTCGGCGCTCGGTCTGCCGTCCGTATGGGTGATTCACGAGTCATTCGGCATCGACGTGTTCAACCGCCTCTTGTGGGGAGATCGCCGAGCAGAGATGCCGGAAGAAGTCGTGGAACGACTTCGTGTCGCGCTGACAACGGCTAATGCTGTGATCTTCGAATCGGAAGCGACGCGTGAGATGCTTCAGCAGATGGAACCGGCTGCAAGGACACGCTGCATCCGTTACGGAATCGAGCTGGACAAGATTACGCAATACGAGCAGACACATGACCGGGATGCGATTCGTCGAGCGTTCGGCTTCTCTCCGGCCGACCGTGTTCTTCTCTGCATAGGCACCCTCACCGAACGTAAAGCCCAAATCCCGCTCGTGAATGAATTCGCTACCGTTCTCGACGAATTCCCGAACGCGAAACTCGTTCTGGTGGGCTATGTTCCGACGGCCTACGGTGTCGCAGTCAAGCGACGTGTCGTTGAACTCGGGATAGAAGATTCCGTGCAGGTTATCGACGTCGATCCGGATCACTACCGGTGGTACGCATGTGCTGATATTCTGGTTAATGCATCAGATAGCGAATCGCTTCCACGCTCATTCCTCGAGGGCATGGCTTTCGGCCTTCCCATACTTGCCACCGACATTTTCGGTACGGCCGAGGTTGTCTCGGACAGTTCCACTGGCTGGCTGTTCGAACCGCGTTGCGGATCGCAACTCAGGGAAGGACTGCGTCGTGCGCTGGAGTGCAGCGAGACGGAACTCTCGGAAATGTCCGCACAAAGCCGCGGCGCGTCACGCAGTTTCGACGGGCAAGGCTACGCCGCGGAATACAAGGATCTTTTTCTGGAACTCGTGCGCTGATGACGTCCGGTGTTCAGTCACTGTCAGGTAGAGGCGCTGCCGGGGATCGTCGAAAAGGCCGTCGACAGTCACGAGTAGAAACTCAAGGATCCACAGTGCAGGCTGCAGGAATAGTCGAAAACTGGTGAAGGTAAACAGTAGTCAACCCAGCCTGACCCGTTCAGATGCCTCAATGGGTGCCAAGACGGAAAAGCGATGTAGTAGTGACAAGCTTCGGACTCGGCTGCACCGTGGCGAGGCCACCATCCACTTTCATCGCCTGGCAGTAGTCGAATTCCGTCCAAGTCGAAGAAAGGTTCATAGATCCTGTGTCTGGCTTCCTCAATTCTCAAAGGGATATTAGTGGATAAATCACTGCTACGTTTCAAATCATTCTGTGAAGAGGTGCTGTCAATCTGCGACGAGGTAGGTGTCACACCTATTATCTATGGTAGTCTTGCCGTCCGTCATTACACCGGGGATGAAAGTATTCCTGTGAACGATTTGGATTTTCTTGTGCCAGATGCATGCCTCGGGAGTGTGTTGGCAATACTCAACGACAGGGAAATCGAGCACAGCTTCGATTCTGAGTGGCGTTCCCTAATTCTACTCAAGGGAGGTTCGAAGATAGAATTGGATTCTATCGAGTTGTATCACCCTGGCGAACATCATTTCGACTGCTTCGATTTCTTTGGTTTGTCGCTGAAAGTCATCGGCCTCACCGCTCTTAAGGCCGTATACGACGAAGCCGCTTTTAATGATCCGGAAAATCCTAGTTACAAGAAGAAATGCGACATTCTTCGTGACGTGCCTGAATCGCATTTAGGTGTTGTTGACGGCCCACCAGCGGCTGGCTGACAGAGTAGGTGTCGTCGCTACAGCGGCGCGTGACTCATGAATCGCTTTGCTCCTTCGGGATGTACTTGCCGGGTTGTCCACTGTGTTGTGGCGGAGACGCCGGCCCAGTCTTGCTTCGGTGGCTTAATTAGAAGCCTGCCCGACCTCGTTGTCGCGAGGTTGTGGCCCCTTACAGGCCTGCCTCCAAGTGCTTGGCATGACCCTCATCAGGTGACCGGAACTTGTCAAGGCGGTTGAGTCCAATAGGTGTTGAGCGGTTGCGGTTTCGGAGTCCTCTGCAGACTTGGATTCGGCGGCCGGTCGGAGATTTAGACGCTGTCGGGTAGATTAAGAAATTTCGGCGCAGCTGTGGTGCCCAAACGGTGAGGGTGTTGCTCGCGAGCTGCAACGAGGACACTTCTGCAGTCAGCGGCATTTCCGGGGCGAGTCCGAAGTGAACATCGGCGGGAGTGTGCAAGCAGATCCCGGTACGCCGATGCTCGTGGTTACAAGTCAGTGAAGCGATCTGTGAATTCCCTTGCAGCAACTAGTGATCCAAACCGGAAGAGCCCCTTTTTTGGTCGAGCGCGGGTATTTCGCAATTCCCATTCTCGCACCGAGGACCAGCCCGTCCACTTCAATCCCGCGTCAGCAACGTCCATACCCACAACAGCTAGTTCGTGATTGAACTGGAATCGAACGGCCCAGCGTCTGCTCCACCGCACACGCAGTGATAACGTGCACGCAATCGCTGTGGCTACCCGGTGTTGTCAAATTGGGACTGTTATCCGGGTGTTGATGTAGTTTTTTCGGCCTTAGGTGCCAATGCGACAGGTGCAACGTGCGAATGCTCGGTCACAGAGGTAACTCGACCCGCGATGCCCCGCCGGGCAGTCCATCGAAGTCCTGTGGTGTACCTGTACTGATCATCCCGATTGGAGTGCTGACGAATGCAGTATGAAACTACGATTCCGTTCAGCAGGCCGTATCGCACGAAGGAGTCATTGGCGAACATTGAGGCAGTACTGCTCTCCGATCATGCCCACGGAGACGGCCCCTTCACTGCCGCAGCTACCGCCAAGCTCAAGTTGATAACAGGGGCGCCGCATATGCTGTTGACGACGTCATGCACACATGCCCTCGAATTGGCTGGCTTGTTACTTGACCTCGGCGTCGGGGACGAAGTAATTATCCCCAGCTTCACGTTTCCCTCCGCAGCAGATTCTGTGGCCTTACGCGGCGCAACTTGTGTATTCGTGGACATTGATACTTCCACAGGAAATATCGACCCCGACTCGGTCGTCGCGGCGATCACTTCTCGAACCAATGCGATTTACGTCATGCACTATGGGGGTGTTGCAGCCGATATGGAGACTTTACTCTCCCTGTCCGAGCAATACGGACTTCCTATAGTCGAAGACAATGCGCACGGACTTGGAGGCACTTGGCGAGGTAGGAAGTTAGGCACACTGGGAGTGATGGGCACTCTGAGCTTCCATGACACCAAGAACATTCATTGTGGTGAGGGCGGAGCCATTCTGATCAGCGACCAGGCGTTGATGTCGCGTGCGGAGATGATCCGGGAGAAGGGCACCGACCGAGCCAGATTCCTGCGTGGATCGGTGGACAAGTACACCTGGCAGGACCTTGGATCGAGCTACCTTCCAAGTGAATTCAATGCGGCGGTGCTCAGTTCCCAACTTGATGAATTCGATATCATCCAATCCAGAAGGCGCTACGTTTGGGATGCATATTCTCGCGCGCTTCCTGAATGGGCTACTGCGAACCGCGTGCAATTGATGTCGGTTCCTGCCGATCGTGAACATACAGGGCATCTGTTCTACATGCTGACTGCGACCGAACAGGACCGTGATGACTTGATCAGCCACCTCCATGCACTGGGAATTTCAGCACCGTTCCACTACCTTCCACTCGATACGAGCCCCGCCGGTTATAAATTTGGTCGCACACCGACCCCCTGCGTCAGAAGCATGGACTTCTCGTCTCGCCTGATTCGATTGCCACTCTGGGCGAGTATGGACGACTCACATATCGATCGGGTGGTTCGGGGCGTCACAGGCTTTCGCGCCAGCGTCTGACTGCCGCAATATTGTCCATTTGGTCGAAACGACTCTCTACGAGAACGAACTCGAAGTAACAAACGAAAACCAATGTGCCTCACAGCCCGCGTTCCTCCAGCGCCGCAAGACCGTCTACCAGCCCCTGATGAACCGAACCGAACGCATAGTGGCTGCATCCGACATCGCCTGAGTCGTTCGATGGGGGTGTTTGCGCAGTCGGCCGGACTCTGCCACGAAATACCATCGCCCATGGCAAGAGGCACGACTCTGTGGCCGACCCAACCCTGTGGCCACACGGATTCTGCTGGGGATCTCAGCTATCTCCTCGCAGTATCCTTCAGCGTCGTCATAACCGACCACGTGATAGTTCAGTTACGCCAAATCTAAGCTATGTTACGTGACATGAAAAGCTATACCACAGCATTCAATGGGCGAGTTCGTCGTACGTTTAAGGCTAGATCCTCTCGAATGTTGAACGGAGCGCGGAGCTTCTCTCTGAGACGGATCTTGCAACGCTCAGCAAACACCGAAAACGTGAGCGGTAACCTTGACTTTCCTCGCCAGGGGGACGTGGTCAGCCAGAATGTTGTCAGGGTTGCAGGGTGGGCGATGATCGGACAACGAGCTGCCGACGTTGTGCTAATCCAGATTGACAACGAGAAACCGATACGAGCGCGTCGGTGCGAGCCTCGCCACGATGTGGTTGCTGCGAAGGTCCAAGACGTTATGTTTGACGTTGGAGCTGGATTCAGCGAGACAATTGCATTGCCGGCAGGAAAAGCAGATCACAAGGTCTCGATTTCCGTGCGAGCAGTTGCTGCAGACGGTACCGCGTGGCGGTCGAATCGTGTTGTCGTGACCGTTGCCGCGCAAGTACCCGTGCCGGCGTTGCCTTCCGCTGCCAGTTTCGGGGATCTGAGTCGTTCAGCTCCGGAGCTTACGGTGGATAGGCCGCGCGTGTGTGTATTTGCCCACTCCCTGAACATCGGCGGCGGCGAGCTGTATCTGCAGGAGCTGCTGCTGAGGATGGCGGCCGACGAGGTCGCCGATTTCTTGGTGATCTGCCCACGCGACGGCGTATTGCGAGCGGAGCTCGAATCTGCAGACATCGAGGTCCACATAGGATCGGAAACCCCGTCAGACGCGCGCAGATACGTCGACCGCCGCGCTGAGCTTTCCGCGTTGTTGCTCGCTTGGAAATGTGATGTGGTTATTTCTAATACCCTCGGTGAGTTCATCGGCGCCGACGCGGCTATCCAGATTGGAATTCCAGTCGCTTGGGTCATCCACGAGTCATTTCAGTTAGACGTCTTCAATACACACCTGTGGGGTGGCCATCTTAAGAAACCTGACCAGAATGTGGTCGGAAGACTGCGAACGACTCTTCTCAATACTAATGTGAACATATTCGTAGCCGAAGCTACGGAGAACATGTTTCGCGACATGTTGCCACAACTTCGTACCCGCTGCATTCGATACGGTATCGACCTCCCAGTGATTAAAAGTTACGAGGCCGAACACTCCAAGTCGACAATTCGAGAGGGATTGGGATTCGAGGAATCGGATTTCATTCTGCTCTGCATGGGAATAGTTCAGGAACGGAAGTCGCAGTTCGCCCTTGTGTATGAATTCGCCGCAGTCGTCGAAAACTATCCTAATGCAAAACTGGTCATCGTCGGCAACCATCCTAGCCCATACGGCGATTCAGTCATCCGAGCGGTCAACGATCTTGGGATAAGTTCGTCAGTGCGTATCGTTGATATCGATTCAAATACGTATCGCTGGTTTCGTGCCGCGGATGTGCTAGTGAGTGCATCCGATGTCGAATCCCTTCCGAGATCAATCCTCGAAGCAATGACGTTTGGGGTTCCAGTTCTCGCTGCGGACGTATTTGGTGTATCGGAAGTGGTGTCAGATGGAGAAACTGGCTGGCTTTTCGAGTCTAGGAATGCGCAAGATTTACGTTTGGGGCTGATACGCGTGCTTGAAACTACAGCTAGTGAACTGGCAGTAATGTCACTAACATGCCGGCAAGTCAGTGCGAAAAATTTCGATGGACAGAACTACGCCGACGAATTTTCGAAACTGATTTCCGATTTATCGTCGAATCCAAAGGTTATCGAATCTATAGAAAGATCCGGTTGGTCTGCGGGTCAACGTAAATCTTCCTTCGTGGACGGAACGAATATCGCCTTGGAATATCCTGCGTGATTCGTTCTCCACATTGGGAGTTTCCATCGTAATAATCCAACATATGTCGGTGTGAGATTAACTTTCGCGATATGGGAAGTAACCGAGTTAGCTCCATATCCCTTGTCGATGATAGGCGCGCGTGCGCACTCGAATAGACATCAGCATGGAGAATTGCCAAGACAAAAATGGTAGATGCCTCGGGAACATCGGTTTCCGAGGCATCTACCGCTTTCTCGATGATCATCGAGCGATGGAGGTGGCGCGGTTTGGCTTGGTGCCTATCGCGACAAGCGGACAGCTGAAGGCGAGTACGGGGCAGCCGTTGTTAAGGCACTTGGGAACGAAAAAGGCCACGCGACACACATGGGCACGGCGTTCTGTTGACGTTCTGTACTCAGCGGGATATCAGTCGAGAGCGTCGATACAAATCTCGTGCCCGGAGGTACTGATTGGGAAAGCGAGCTTTGAACTTCATCAGGTACCTTGCCCTCACCACGATGACAGCATGGTTAAGAACTCGACTGAGGGGCCGGGTTTGTTCCGCAGTCGCATAGTCCTGAACCTTAGCGAGGTAGGTCCATCGTTCTCTGAGCTTTGCGTCGTCGATCTCAGTTGCGGCAAGTTCGGTGATGATCTGCACGACATCTCGGTTGTAGTCACTCAAGGTACGGCCGACAGCGTGGGGGTCTGACTCAAACTCTGATAGTGCAGTACTCACCGCGGTGGTTATTTCACTGAGCTCGTTGAAATAGCCGATAGGAATGATGGATTCGTATAGTTTGCAAATCTCTTCCGAAGCTTCGGTACGTTGAACTACGAGAGGTTTTCGATGTTTAGCTGCTTCCGCGATGGGAAGACCAAACCCCTCGTAGGCGGAGGGAAAGAATATAAATTGAGCGTTCTCGAGCAGTTCATCGACGGCGCGGTCGGACAGGCCGCCACTCCCGACGAAATGTACCTTTGTGTTTCCAGTCTTTATACCGTCTAGCTTCGTGGGTCCTATGACAACAATTTCCTCGACACACTTCGACAGGTGTGGCAGCGTCTCGCGGACCAACTTGTGATCGAAATCGTTTCCGAAAACGAGGGCATAGCGACCAATTGAAATAAGTGCGCGCACCGTGGTGGGTATGTCAGATGATGATGCGCCAGTGAAAGTATGATTTTCGGGATACCCTTGATATACCGTAACAAATTTTCCTGGACGTTCCGTCTCTGCGCAGCCAAAATAGTCGCCAAAATCATCACGAGAGAAATCGCTGATGGAGATGACTCTGTCGGAAAAGGTAACTGCATCATCGAGGATTGTCCGATACTGGTAATCCTGAGATAGAAGATGATTGCTTCTTATTGCAATAATATCCAGATGGGAGAACGCAATTCTCAGGCAATATTTATTCATTATATGCAATGTTTCGGCATGAAATATCTGACTGGGGCAATATCCGACATCGAAAAGTTCATCAATGTCATGACTTTTTATGAGGCGAATTCCATATGTATCTAGATGGTGAAACTTTGCACTTTCAGATCCAGCGACCACCGTGAATTCGATGTCAAGTAAACTGGAGGACTGGTCACGGATGTACGACAGTAGACTGAGGGCGTTTCGTGACGTTCCATTGTAGGTATTAGAAAGGTGATGAAGGTTGATCAAAACTTTGGTGGGGCCGCTAGTTCCTGCGATGACGTCGGCAAATCGGTCGACTGGATCGATATAAGAGTCAAAATATTTGCGAACAAATTCATTATAGTATGGATATCGCTTGGTCATGATGAGCTCATTAGTTGTCTGCAATGCACTTTTTTGTTCGGCTGTGAAACTTTTAGTTTCCAGATGTGCTACGAACGCGCGGTTCGCCATGACGGAAGAGTAGCCGTACTTGTTGATTCGTAGGCAAAAGTCGTTCTCTTCGCTGTATCCGTGTCCGTAAATTTCGTCGAACAAATTGAAATTCTTTATTAGAGTACGCCGTATTAGCATGCAAAATCCCGGGGTGACCGGAACTATGCTGAATCTGGGAAGTCTCCCACTTAAGGAAGTATGTAAGTCTCGGGCGTAGTCAATATCTCTTTCCAGGATTTCGCTGTTCTTGAAGTTCAGTGGAATTGAGGCAATAGTTGCATTGTTGCTACGTGGGCACACGGTCCCGTGCCGGGATGACAATGCGAGTACTGTGGCCATTTCTTCGATAAATCCCGGCGTTGTAATCGTATCACTGTTGAGTAGGAGGATATCATTATCGGTGGTATCGAGTTCGTATGCGGCTCGATTACATGTTTTGACGAATCCAATATTGGCTTCATTTCGAAAATATCGGAAATTGGGTAGACCTGATATTTTTTCGAGTATAGCTGATTCTAGAAAGTCGGCGTTTGGTCCAACGTCATTGACGAGGATCACCTGATGTAGTGATGTAACGTTGAGCAGCAATGAGTCGATACATTGGGCCAAAGAGTCCCAATCTCCATAGACCGGAACCACAACAGTTACGGCGTTGGGTGGCATACTCTTCTTCATAGGGAGCCTTCTCACTTAGGCTGTGAACCGGGTGCGATTCACTCGACGATCGCAAAGACTAGTGCATGAACTGCCGTTCTCGTTCTCCGGCCTGGACGACGCGGACGATACACGCGTTTAGATTGATGCTCGCTAGGTCGGCACGGGCGGTCTCGCCATGAATTAGACGGTCGTGTTTACTGTCGGATGTCCGCAGTGCGCGACGAATCGGATCGATTCGAGCGGAGGCAGCCAGCATTCTGCACTCGGACTCTACCTGTTGTGAGGAGAAGCCCGATGCTCACTGTTGATGACCGGGGCGAGCGGAACACGGTTGCTGTGGATGGGCGTTCGCGGGACTCGCTGAACGGGACCGTGATTTTTCGTGGTAACGACAACCACATATCTGTCGGCCCCGGTTGTACGAGTGCGGGTATGTACCTGGACTTGGGTTCCGAGAGTTCGGTTCGGATCAACGCCCGCACGGTGCTGAACGACATCTTCGTCTTCACCGAACGAGACGGCCATTTCACCGTCGGGTCGGACAGTGGTTTCAACGGGTCGACACGAATTCTGATGCATGAACCCGGTCGCGTGGATATGGGATCTGGAGTACTTTTCGCTGGCCAGATCGACGTCTCGATCAGCGATATGCACTCGATTATCGATGTCGAGACATCGGAGAGAATAAACCCTGCTAAGGACATCGAGATCGGTAACCGGGTCTGGATAGGACAGCGTTCGATGGTGCTCAAGGGGGCGCGTATCGGCGATGGATCGGTCGTAGGGGCGATGTCGTTGGTTCGCGGGACGCTGCCCGGTAACTGTGTCTGCGCAGGTGTGCCGGCCAAAGTTTTGCGTTCGGGGGCGACATGGCGCTTCGATTTGGTTCCGTCAATGGAGAACCGGTCGAGCGGCGCTGCGGGTCCACCGGTGCGTTCGGATTCGGTACTGACGCGGCTTCGTTCGGCCGCTCGTATCATGCGTGAGGGCTGAACGTCCGATCGGATGTTCGGTTGTCAGATATACTCAAATTTTTCACTACCGTGCTCAGGTGAATTCTGGCCGGAACCGAAGGAGACACTTGCGGTTTTCCATGGTGAGGGAGCTGCGTGATTCACGGGAGCTTCTTCTCAACCTGACTCGACGAGAAATCAAAGCCAAGTACAAGGGGACTGCCTTCGGCCAACTCTGGTCGCTGGCCAACCCTCTGATGGCCATGGCAATTTACACGGTCGTCTTTTCCTACATCATCAAGATCACCCCTGATCCCGGAGACCCTAGTGGCATCGATGTTTTTGCTTTGTGGCTGCTGTGCGCGCTCCTGCCTTGGACATTTTTCACCAATGTGGTTAACGGGGGGATGGTCTCACTCGTCGGTAACGCGAACCTCATTCAGAAGGTCCATTTCTCGCGCGTATCACTGGTGATCGCGAACTCGCTTTCCTCGGCTTTCACTTGGTTGATCGAGATGGCAGTACTGATTGTCGCGCTGGTATTGGTGGGATCGAAGGTCTTGATTTGGCTTCCCTGCCTCTTCGTGGTAATGATCTTGCTCTGGCTGTTTGCAACAGGAATCTCGATGATTGCCTCGATTGCGAATGTGTACTTCCGTGACACTCAACATTTTGTGAACATACTTTTTCAGCTTTGGTTCTATTTAACGCCGATAGTATATCCTGCTGCATTAGTTGTTGAGCAATCCGACAAAATTGGCCCCCTTGTGGCTGGCGTTACTTTGGCGGATATCTACAACTTGAACCCGATCGGGCAATTTTTGGAGGTGATTCGCAATCTCATTTATGACAATCGGATGCCTGAAACTGCGAATTTGATTGCTTGTGTCAGTTGGTCCGTCGGAGCTTTCGTCGTTGGCAGCCTCGTCTTCCAGCGGCACGTGAAGGGATTGGCTGAAGCGCTATGAGCGAGTATGCAATAAACATCGAAGATATATCGAAGAAATTTCGAATATATCACGAGCGTAATCAGACATTGAAAACTGCCGTCATGCGTCGACGGATATCAGTTCACGATGACTTCTGGGCGCTCAAAGACATTTCCTTCGAGATTCCGAGCGGATCGACCTTTGCGCTGGTTGGTAACAACGGGTCCGGAAAGTCAACGCTTCTCAAATGCATCGCACAAATATTGTATCCAACAAAAGGATCTATCAAAACATCGGGCCGACTGGCTGCGCTTCTTGAAGTAGGATCAGGATTTCATCCCGAATTGACTGGTCGCGAAAATGTGTACCTCAACGGGTCGATACTCGGAATGAAGAAGGCTGAAATCGATCGAAAGTTTGACGAAATCGTAGATTTCTCCGGAGTTGAGGAATTTATCGATCAACCGGTAAAGAACTATTCCAGCGGAATGTACGTCCGTCTCGGATTTTCGGTTGCCATCACCGTTGAACCAGAAATACTCGTTGTAGATGAAGTATTAGCTGTTGGTGATGCAGCTTTTCAGGAGAAGTGTACCGCAAAATTCGCTCAAATACGCCACGAAGGTCGCACGGTAGTGGTAGTCGCACATTCGATCGCGGCACTAAGGAATATGTCCGACCACGCGGCTTGGCTCGAACACGGCGAGGTGAAGGCTGTCGGCCCCGCCAGTTCAGTACTCGCGCAGTATTTCGACTCGACGCGGACAGACCTCGGCCGAGACGCGCAAGGTAGAATCCGCTACGGATCGGGTGAAGCACGGTTGGAAGCAGTGGAGGTCGTCGGTTACGGCGAAACATCTGATCTGATGCAGGTGGTTGCCGGCGCGCCGATCGAATTTCGTATCCACTACACCGCCAGCGAGAGAATCGATAATCCAGTCTTCGCTCTCACGATCGAGACTGTGGATGGGATTCTGCTCTGGGACACCAATACTCGTGACTCGGACTTTCCGATCCCGGCTATCGACGGGGGCGGAGTGTTGAATTTCATGATTCCGTCCTTGCCTCTGACTTCTGGGGAGTTCGTCGTACATGCGGCGGTGTCAGACCAGAGCACACAACACGTATTCGATCACGTTAGAGGAGCCGTGCGTTTGCTCGTAGAAAGAGGAAGCTACGGCGTCGAACGGAGCGGATACTTGGCTCTCGGCGGCCGCTGGAACACTACAGACACGATCTGATTATGCCAAATATCTGTCACGAGACGCGCGCCGGTGATGCCAGTCGTCTGCTGCAGGGAACACCGCAATGTTGAAGTCCTCGGACAGTTCGAATTACGGTGAGAACCGGAACAAATTCCGTATGGGGATTGCGACCCGAGAGCCTGAAGTTCGTGGGGCACGGGCCTGGGAACAGCAGTATATTCGGGGTCTCCGCATAACGGATACATTGGTAATTGCGGGCGCCGTATTGGTTGCGCAATGGGCGAGAGTGATGGCCGACGCGACATTCGAGGCCTGGGGGTCCGAGCATCTGCGTTACACTCTCATATCAATTGTTCTTGCGGTCTTGTGGTTGAGCTTTCTGGCGATCAATCGGACTAGATCGCCGCGAGTAGTCGGAAGCGGGCCCGAGGAGTATCGCCGAGTCGTTACGTCCACCGTACGTCTGTTCGGACTGATCGCGATGGGTTCCCTGCTGCTGAAATTCGACCTTGGCCGCGGATACCTCGCGGTAGGATTTTCCGTTGGGCTCATGGGCATTTTAGTCGGTCGACGTATGTGGCGGAGACGAATTGCAGCCAAGCGTGTTCGAGGGCTTTTGCAAACTTCGATAATTCTGATCGGTAGCCGAGAAGCTGTTGCTGAAGCAGATACTTCGTTCGCACGCGACCCAGGTTCAGGATACCGTGTTGTCGGTGCATGCGTTCCGAACTTTGAAATTGGTGCCGAAACCTACATTTCATCTCTTGGCAGAGATATTCCCATCTATGGCGACGAGAGTTGCCTGCTCGAGGCTTTAAAAGTATCCAATGCAGATACCGTAGTGGTCAGTGCGACGGAATATTTAGGTTTAAAGGGAATGCGAAAGCTGGTGTGGGACCTCGAACCCTTCAATGTTGATTTGGTTGTCTCGCCGGGGGTGATCGATATTTCCGGTCCTCGCTTGGAAATGCGCCCAGTTTCAGGATTTCCGTTGATTCACATCGAAAAGCCCCAATATCATGGAGCGAAGAAGTTCGGAAAAAAGTCCTTCGATGTTATTTTCGCGCTACTGGCGCTCGCCGCTACGGCACCATTAATCGCGATTGCCGCACTCGCAATAAAAATCGACAACCGGGGTCCCGCTTTCTATATATCGGAGCGGATAGGTTTGGGCGGTGTGCCCTTCCGAATGTTCAAACTTCGTTCGATGGTTGTCGACGCAGACTCGAAGTTTCTCGGGTTGATGCACACGAACGAGGTGGAGGGCGGGGTGCTGTTCAAGGTTCGTGACGATCCTCGAATGACACGGGTCGGTTCGTGGCTTCGCCGATACAGTATCGACGAGCTGCCCCAGTTCTTGAATGTTCTCCGCGGTGAGATGAGTGTAGTCGGACCTCGGCCGCCACTGCTGCGCGAGACCGAAGCTTACGACGATCAAATTCGTCGCCGATTGTTGGTGAAACCTGGACTGACTGGACTGTGGCAGACCAGCGGCAGGTCCGATTTGCCATGGGATGAGACTGTCCGACTGGATCTACTGTATGTCGAAAACTGGTCTCTAGTTCAGGATTTGTTGATCGTGGTCAAGACCGTGCGGACCGTAATCAGGGGCGACGGTGCGTATTGAGTGAGAATGAACTGGCGCGAACCAGTTTGGCACCTCGTTCGCACGCTACGACTCTCCGATTCTGCATCAGGCACTTGTCGGTGCGGGACACCGCAGAAGGGAACTTCACACGCTGTGAGCATTCATGATGACGGAACGAAGGCTGAAAGACAGGGTGGCCGTCGTCGGGCGACGGGCGGTGTGCACCGCCGTGCTGAACCTACGACGTCACGCAGTCCACTCGCGCGCAAGGTCGGCGGCGGAGCGCTGCTCATCATGTCCACGTTCGCCGTCTGGTTCGGGTACGAATCGGTAGTCACCGTCACCAATGCGATGGCCGCGAGGGACAGCGTAGATCAAATAAAGACCTCCCTACTTGGTGGCAACGCTGACGAGCTCAACAACAGTATCGAATCTGCGGCGCACTCCGTGGATCGATCTCACGCGGCCGCAAATTCGTTGCCATGGCGCATCGCAGCGGCAGTTCCGGTCGTGGGAAGCCCATTTCGCTCGGTGCAAGGCATCATCGATGTTGTCGACGGGTTGGTGTCGGATGTATTGGTTCCGGCGTCGAAGACGGGAGCGGTTCTGTCTGCAGGCGGCTCAGATAGCGGCCATAATTTGAATTTGGCCGCATTTGCCGACGCTGTTCCCGCTCTCGCTCAGGCGAAGGAGGCTTCGGCAGGCCTTGCCGTAGAAGCGGCAGACATTCCGTCGACCTTTTTCTCGCCTGTCGATGGGGTTCGCACTCAACTAGTCGAGCAGACCACCCAGCTCACAGGATGGCTTGACACAGGATACTCAGCAGCCCAGATCCTCCCGTCGATGCTTGGGGCAGAGGGACCTCGCAACTATTTCGTCGCCTTCCAGACAAATGCGGAGGCCCGCGGGACGGGAGGATTGATGGGAGGGTCCGCGATCGTGCGTGCAGAGAACGGCCAGATTTCGGTCGAAAAACCCGAGAGTAATCTCGAACTCGAATTGAAATACGATCCAATCGACCTAGGCCCTGAATTCGAGAAAATGTATGGCGGAGACCTGGCGAGCACCACGAACTGGCAAAATGCGAATTTCAGTCCCCACTTCCCATACGCTGCACAGATCTGGCGATCGATCTGGGCCCAGCATTCCGGCTTGACGGTCGATGGAGTCATCGCAACAGACCCAGTCGCGTTGAGCTACATCCTGTCGGCCGTCGGCCCCATTCAGATGCCTGACGGGGAGATCATCGACGAGTCGAATGTTGTTGACATCACGCTGAACCAGGCCTACTTCCGCTTCGGTGAAGATCAGTATGCCCGCAAGGATTACCTGCAAGATATCGCGAAGGCGGTTATCGAGAAAATAAATTCTCGATCGGGATCCATGAAAGACCTATTCAAGGCGATCTCAAGGGCTGTCAGTGAACAGCGGATATCTGTCTGGAGTGCGAATCCCACAGAACAAGAATTCATTGCGGGGACCGCGGTCGCCCACACCGTACCCGAAGATTCTGCTCCTTACGCCAACGTGATTGTCAACAATGGAGCCGGCGGCAAGATGGATTACTATTTGGCTCGTAGCATCGCGTACCGGGCGGATTCGTGCGAAGATGAACGACGTAATTCCACAGTAGATGTTCAACTGACCAACACTGCCCCCATGCGCGACGACTATCCATCTTACCTGGTCGGGCGAAGAACCGAGGTCACGCAGTATCCTGGACCACCCGGCACGAACCGGTCGGTGGTCTCGCTGTTCGCCACAGAAGGAGCCGAACTCAGCCAGGTAACTATCAACGGCGCTCCGTCCTTTGCGATCATGACGAAAGAGCTTGGGCACCCGGTTTTTACCGTTCAAGTGCTCACCCAACCCGGAAAATCCGCGGATATCCAGTTTCAGATGACAGAACCTGCAGCGTCCGGTGAGGCTCGTGTTCCGATTCAACCGCTGGTAATACCGGCTCATGTAGAGGTGGACGTCCCGACCTGCTGAAGTCGTCAGTGAGTTCCTTTTTCGTGGAGCAAAGAGAGGCATTACTATGATCAATCGCATGTCGTCCGGAATCGTTGTAGGTCTATTGACAGTGATACTGACAATTGGTTCCGGCACTGCACCAAGTTTTGCGGAACCCGCCGCCGCCTCGTCGCCTTCACGCTCGACGGGATTGGTCCATGTCGCCGACAGGCAATGGGAGCTGTCCGTGTACTCGGAATCTATGGATCGTGTGATCGTGTTGGACGTGTTGCGGCCAGAGACCGGAAACGAATCCCTGCCGGTTCTCTACTTGCTCGGCGAACTTTGGGAACAGAAAACAGATGTGAAAGATTTTTTCGCCGACAAAAACGTTAATGTGGTCATGCCACGCGGAGGCGCGTACACATACTATGCCGATTGGAAGAACGACGATCCGGTATTGGGCAGGAATAAATGGTCGACCTTCTTGACCCGCGAGCTCCCACCGATTATCGACGACGTCCTGAAAACCAACGGGAAGAACTCGATTGCCGGAATCTCGATGGCGGCCACTTCCGTTCTGAGCCTGGCCATCGAGGCCCCAGGACTGTACAGCGCAGTGGGATCGTACAGCGGTTGCGCTCAGACAAGTGACCCACTCGGCGCGCTGTACGTCCGAATTCTAGTGGAGGGCAGGGGAGGTGGCGATACCGCAAACATGTGGGGCCCCACAGATGACCCGACGTGGGCAGCGAACGACCCGTACCTTCGAGCGGACAAGTTGCGCGGAACTGAAATCTATATTTCTAATGGCGCCGGGCTGCCAGGCCCTCACGACACATTCGACTCACCGGGCATCGACCGAGACCCGAAAGCATGGGTTGATCGCCTGGTGGTCGGCGGCCTCATCGAAGCCGCCACCAACATGTGCACTAACCGACTGACCTCACGGCTTGACACGGTCGGTATCGACTACACCTTCAATTTTCGTGTCAACCGTACTCACGACTGGGGATACTGGCAGGACGACCTGCATGATTCCTGGCCTATGTTCGAAACTGCGATGCGTGGCAGCACATCCTAAGAATTACGGAGCAAGGATTCACACAGTGGTGATGCGAAGGCGCGGTCCTGCAGGATCGAGAGGTCACACTAATGAGTGAATCCATCGGTGTTGTGATCGTTACTCATAACGGGGAGCGCTATCTGCCCGAGCAGGTTCGATCAATCTTGACGCAGAGTCTTGTGCCCGCACTGATCGTGCTGGTCGACGATCAATCGCAGGACTCATCAGTCTCGACGGTCAGACAACTGGTTGCAGAATCAGGAATCGAACTCCGGGTGGTACAGGCACCTCCGGCACCGGGGATCGAACTTTTCACCAGAATCGCTGCGAATTTCGAGCTTGGCCTGCGTGAGATAGTGCACTGTAGGTTCGTTGCGTTCTCAGATCAGGATGATGTGTGGGAACCACATCGTCTGGCACACCAATCTGAGCGTCTGGTGGCTACCGGAGCGGCGGTCACAGTAGGCGACGGGATGCTCATCGACGAGTCGGGTCAACTATTGAATTCCACGCTTCGCGAGAATTTTCCGGTACTCGATAACTGGGATTCAGCGAGCCCGCTAGCGCGTTTCCGCTCGGTGATCAGATCGCCGATGGCGACGGGGGCCGCGATGATGATCGAAATGGCTTCGGTAGCAACGACGTTACCGGTACCACCGGGTTGGCTTCATGACCGGTGGTTGTCTCTCTTCGCTGCCAGTCGTAACGCATTAGATGTTGATGACGAGATGGTAGTTCGATATCGGATTTCTGACGGCCAAACCGTCGGTGTGAACACCGCGGTCGATAAATCGCCGGTAGCGCGAATCGGAAGCACCCTGGTACAACCGCTTGTGGCGGTGCGCAAAATGCACCATTTGACACGCCGATTGCGCCCGCTTGCCACTGATGAGAGCATTCGGCGTCAGTTGACCTTTGCGCGGATGGCGCACTTATATCTGATGCCGGGTCGCGTTGCCGCGAATTCTCTGGGGTGAGGTAGAGGATCAGTAACCTGCTCCAGAACCGTTTGGTAGAACTGAATTTCGAAATCTCACAGAATTGCTTGACAGGTCTCGCAAGTTGGATAACGGCCCCCGCTGAGACGGAGTACGAGCCCGAACAGTGTCCTGTCGCTCACGTTGCACGTTGTCTAACCCAATGGCAAACGACGATCAACCGTTCTGCGGTGCGGCTCGAACAAGGCCACATTCACAACGATCGGTGGATCGAGGAAAGCGAGTGTGCCTCAACGCCAAGTCCTCGGCGAACACGGGCTTTCTGTCACAGTCGGCAGAGATCCGCTTGTTCTCAGCGCCTCGAGTGATGTTGCGGCACTATCTTTTTCAGACAGTTCGTAGGCCAGAGGTTGACCTGCCCGGTCCGTGGTGGGCCAGGCGATGTTCAGGTCAGGATCGAATGGATTGAGATCGCGGTCGAATTGTGGGGAGTACTCGATGCTGCAGAGATACATGACGGTTGATCCGTCTTCGAGGGACAGAATGGCGTGCCCCAGGCCTTCGGACAGGTAGACCGCTTTGCGGTCGATGTCGTCGATCAGGACGGAATCCCATTCGCCGAACGTCGGGGATCCGACGCGTAGGTCGACGATGACGTCGAGGAATGCTCCTTTGACGCAGGTGACATACTTGGCTTGCCCGGGAGGTGTGTCGGTGAAGTGGATTCCGCGCAAACTTCCTGCTGCAGAAACCGAGCAATTAGCTTGCGCCAGTTCGAGGTTGCGGCCTGTTGCGGTGGTGAAGGCTGAGCTTTTGAACCATTCGAGGAAGACGCCGCGGTTGTCTCCGAATTGTCGGGGAGTGATTTCCCAAGCTCCGGCAATTCTCAGTTCACGGATGTCCATGTCACCATTCCTTGCCGTGTTCGAGTAGGGGGAGGAGGTAGTCGCCGTAGCCAGATTTGCCTAATGTTTCTGCTTGGGAGCGCATTTGGTCGGAGGTGATGAATCCTTGCCTCCAGGCAACTTCTTCGGGTGAGCCGATTTTGAGGCCCTGGCGGTGCTCGATTGTTCGCACGTAGTTGGCGGCTTCGAGTAGGGAGTCCGAGGTTCCGGTATCGAGCCAGGCGGTTCCGCGGGGGAGGATGTCCACTTGTAGGCGGCCTGCATCGAGGTAGTGACGGTTGACGTCGGATATTTCGAATTCGTCTCGGTCGGAAGGCTTCAGGTCTCGCGCGACGTCCACAACGTCGCTGCCGTAGAAATACAGTCCGGGGATGGCGTAGTTCGATTTCGGAGATTCCGGCTTTTCCTCGATGGAGATAGCGCGTCCGGCGTCGTCGAACTCGATGACACCGTAGGCGGTGGGATCGGAGACCCAGTAGGCGAAGATCGCCCCTCCGTCGATGTCCGAGAATCGTTTCAGCTGGGTGCCCAGGCCTGGGCCGTAGAAAATGTTGTCGCCCAAGACAAGCGCAACGGAATCGTTCCCGATATGTTCGGCGCCGAGGACGAATGCTGTTGCGAGTCCGTTCGGTTCGTGCTGGATCGCGTAAGTCAGATTGACGCCGAATTGGGAACCGTCACCGAGCAGGCGCCTGAATTGTTCAGCGTCGTGCGGCGTGGTGATGATGAGAATGTCGCGAATATTCGCCAGCATCAGGGTGGAAAGCGGGTAGTAGATCATCGGCTTGTCGTAGATCGGCAGCATCTGCTTGCTCACTCCGAGAGTGATCGGGTGCAGGCGCGAGCCTGTGCCGCCGGCCAGAATGATTCCACGCATACGTGCAGTGTCCTGTACGTGGGCGGATTGAAGCAAACGGATCGGGCACCGATGGGAAAACGGATCGGGCACCGATGAGCGGTAAGGTTCGAAGGGTTCGGCAAGCTTGAGGAGATGAACGTGCGACTGCTGGTCACCGGAGGTGCCGGGTTTATCGGCGCCAATTTTGTTCACCAGACGGTGGCGTCGCATCCGGGCGTCGAGGTTACTGTTGTCGATGCCCTGACCTATGCCGGTAATCGGAGCTCGCTGACCGAGGTGGAGGATCGCATCCACTTCGTCCACGGTGATGTCGCCGATCAGGGCTTGGTGGACGAGTTGGTAGCGCGATCTGATGCAGTGGTCCATTTTGCGGCGGAAAGCCACAACGACAATTCGTTGAATGATCCGGAACCGTTTATCCGGACGAACGTGATGGGTACGTTCTCGCTCCTGCAGGCTGTTCGGGCGCATAAGGTTCGGTATCACCACATCTCGACGGACGAGGTGTACGGCGATCTTGAACTGGATGACCCGACGCGATTCACCGAGTCGACGCCGTACAACCCTTCGAGTCCGTATTCGGCGTCGAAGGCGTCGAGCGATCTGATTGTGCGGGCGTGGGTGCGTTCGTTCGGGATCGAGGCAACGATCTCCAATTGCTCCAACAATTACGGCCCGTATCAGCATGTCGAGAAGTTCATCCCGCGCCAGATCACAAATCTGATCGACGGCGTGCGTCCCCGGTTGTACGGAGAAGGTCGCAACATTCGCGATTGGATTCACGTCGACGATCACAATCGTGCGGTCTGGGACATCCTGGAACGGGGCACGTCAGGCGAAACGTACCTGATTGGCGCGGATGGCGAAACGGATAACCGAACGGTGATTGCAGCCCTGCTCGAGATTTTCGGGCGCAAACCAGACGAATTCGACTTCGTCACTGACCGTCCAGGGCACGACATGCGGTACGCGATCGATCCGACGCGAATTCAACGGGAATTGGGATGGCAGCCGCGGTATCGCAATTTCCGCAGTGGATTGGAAGCAACCGTGGAGTGGTATCGCGACAACGAAAAGTGGTGGCGTCCACAGAAGGCTGTCACCGAGGCAGGCTATTCAGCTTCGGAAGCTGTAGTGGACTGAGAGTTTAGGCACTTTAGCCAGATCTTTCAGCTATCCCACAGCCCCAGTCATCTGGGACAGTTATTTATTTGGGCGGTAATGATCCTAGGCGAATCTCCTTCGCTGGGCACTCTCTCGACTTGTCGGGCCAGAACGCCGTTCTACCGACAGCCCCACTGTCCGTCCGACACCAAGGATTTCAGCGATGTCATCGGGGCGGCCACCTGGAAACACGCTTGAGGCCGTTTCTGTACTGGTGGGTCGCGTGGGCGGACCAGGGGTGCCCCGCATTATCCGATACATCAGTTAACATGAACTTGATATTTATTCCGTATGCAACGAAGAGGATTCCCCTGTGGCCGAAATTTTCATTCGCCAACTTATCGACGATCTCGACGGAAAACCTATCGACGCAGGATTGGAACACGAAATCACCTTCTCCTATCAGGGCGCTGACTACCGGATAGATCTTCGACCCACCAATGCCGACAAAATCGTGGCGGCGTTCGCCCCGTACATCAATGCGGCGGAGAAGATACCGTCTGTTGGTAAAGCCCGTGTGAAAACCCCCACTGCGACCAAGACATCGGGTTCTGGTCGATCAGCGGAGCAACTGAAAGCGATCCGCGACTGGGCCGGTAAGAACGGCTTCGGCGTCTCCCCGCGAGGGCGAATCAAAGCAGACGTCATCGATGCTTTCGACGCCGCACACTGAAGGATAGTGGATCACTGCATAGAGAGGCCTAGCTGTAGGAGGAACGGACGTTGGTGACGCGGTGCCGGCGGTAAGCGGCGGGCGGTCGTCCTCCGCGTGCTGAATGCGGTCGGTGGTAATTGTAGTGAACATTCCAGACTTCGACGGCGGTGCGTCGTTGCTGCTCGCTGCTGTATTCGCGGGAGTAGAGAAGTTCTTCGGCGAGGATGCGGTTGTACCGTTCGACTTTCCCGTTGTGTTTCGGGGTGTACGGCCGGATGCGGTAGTGCCGAGCTTCGCGGAGTGAAGCGGTGAAATCTGCTGCCCGATAGCATGACCCGTTGTCGGTAATCACGCGCTCGATTCGGGTGATGCCGTGTGCGGCGAAGAAGAGTCGGGCGTTGTTCATGAAATCGATGGCTGTTGCGGCGGTTTCGTTGTCGCGGGCCTCGGTGTACGCCAGGCGGGTGTTCCCGTCGATCGCGGAATGCAAATAGGTGTACCCGACCCGGGCTTGCTTGTTCTTCGTTTTCCGACGCTGCGATCGTTTGGCCTGCTCGGAGCCGCGGCCGTGGGCACGCCACCCGCCGCCGTCGGGGATCTTCCCGAGCTTCTTGATGTCGACATGCACCATCTGACCAGGTCGTTTTGCAACGATTACCTGCGGTTTTCGGTTGGTTTCGCCGTTCGGGTCGATGAACCGGCGACGGTGCAATCCCAGGCCTCTCAGGATTTTCGTGACCGTTCGACGGGCAATGGTGATGCCGTCGGTGCGCAGTTCGAAAGTGATGCGTGAGGCCGACCATTTCCGGGTTCGGCGCATCGCTTCGATCTCGGCCACGATGCCCGCGGCTGTGGCGGTCGGCTGATGATGTGGCGTACTGGACCGGTCCTGTAATCCCAGCTCACCGAACTTGCGATACCGGTTGACCCAGGTGGAGGCGCATTGTCGTGAAATCCCCATTTCGGCGGCGACGTGGGCGATCGGACGACTCTGGCACCGCTCGATCAGGCGTCGTCTTCCTTCCACGGTGAGTGGGGCATTACGGTGTGTCACAGGGCTGGTCCTTTTTGGTCGAGAACGGTTGTGTCGCAACTCCCATTCTTACGCTGAGGACCAGCCCGTCTACTTCAGTCCCGCGTCAGCAACGTCCATACCCACAACACCTAGCAGAAACCGATCAAGGCGGCGGGCAGCACTCCTGATGCTGGCTGTGTGGTCCAGAGATGCCTGTTGCGCCAGAGCGTCATTCGGCTGTGCGTCAGTAGATATACCGCCAGTTCCTTACAAGTGACGAAGAAGCGTGGTGTGCGACCCTCGTTCGCAGGAGCGGGTGGGTGTGGGCCCGAGAATGTTCATCTCGATCGCGCCGGCGGTGCGAAAGCCTCACGCCCGCAACTCGTTGCCACTCTGCAGCGGTTGCTGACGGGGGTAGACGTTGGTGATCACTCGCCGCGAAGTGGCGCGATCGTAGTATCGGTCAGTATCGGCTGATGTCGATACCGACCGGCTGTTCGATAACGCCGCTGCATCCGTTGCGGCAATCAACGAAGCTTTCCCGGCTGCCGGTCAGTGCAGGCGGTGAACCGGCGTAGAACTCGAGCACGGTAATCAACAGTGGGCATCCGCATTGGAGGCAGTCGCGTCCGAGTTCGGTTCCGACGACGGGCACAGTGCTCACGCGATCGACCTTAGGCCAATTTCTCGAACGCGCATCCCCACTGGCAGGCAACGGATCCCGAGCAATTTTCCGTTCCGCCGATGATCCGCGACCGTGATCGCCCACGCATCAACCCAGGCTTCCACCACTCCGTCCGCCGTCCTGGGCATGGTCCGGTCGGATCGAGTGACGTCGCCAATGCGGGCACTTCACCGTAGCTGCCTCGAGAGACGAGTCATCGGTGTGCACTGGCGGTCTCAGGTGTACCTGACACCGTTTCGGTCACGGTAGGCGCGTTGTTCTCGTTGCACGCGAGTTGCTTTCAATGCGCGAGTACTCACCGCTCGCCAGCGTTGCAGGCGTATCAAACACGCGGCGGCTCCGCCTGCCACGATCGCCGAGACGAGGGTGGCTGTCCCTACCGAGTGGGCGAGGCTCCCCGCGATGCCGGTAACAGCGATAAGCAGGACAGGCCACAAGAACAGGGCGCTGAACTTGGCGATGGGTTTCACGGAAAGCTCCTCGAGCTTTCGTCAGGGGAATCCGCACGGAGGTGGGGCGGACTGGCGTGCACGTGGTCGGCTCCCTTGTCGAGGGACTTCCGCGGAGATCATGCGTGCCGGAACCGACGCAAGGTCGGTCCGCGGATCGAGGCTCGCGATGAAAACGGAGAGACTACCGGGCCAATCGTTAACGCCTTCCACTGTATGAGGTCGCATACACAAGGTGGTCCGCCCAGTCGCTCGTCAGTAGTCGACCGGGCGGACCCGTGTGCGCCCAAATCCGACTGAAGAAAAGGCGCACAGTCCAGGTGGCCCATCCGGACTTCTGAGGGGACTCCGGGTGGGCCGTGCGCGTCGGGGCTGACAGCCGACGCGCAGTCGTAGCGGCGCGCGCGGACAAGTGCGCTTGTTCGGCGGGCTGAGTGTGTGCTGCCCAGTACCGATAGTTTTCACACCTCAGAGTTGGTTCGCCGATTCGAGCGGTCAACTCGACAGACTCCACGGACTGAGTTGACCAGTGTCGGTAGAGGTACGCCCCCGATATTTCGGCACTGTCGTCGAATGTGTGTACCTGACCCAACTCTCGCCCGTGCGCGACCAGTAGGTCCGCGACGTCGGAACGTGGGCTGGCGATGGTGGGGCGGCCTAGGTTGTATCTGCGGAGGTGCGACAGGGCCCAGGCATATAAGGGGCGTACTCACCTCGTGGCCGCTATGATTGTCGCGGTTCTAGCACAGTTGCAGCCCATGATCGGGGCGTATCGAACTTGGGCGCCGAGGCTGGTGTCGCTCCGTAGAGAGAAGCAGCTTCGGTGCTGCAGACTGTGCGTCGTAAGGTTGGTCCCCCGCGGCGTGCACGGCCCGCTGGCGCAACACTCACATGTGAGCCGGCGGGCCACCACCGTCTTCTGGTGTGCGTTGCCCGAATAAGTCTGCATCGACGAGTGGTGGACCCCAGTAGAGGATAGATGTGGTGGTCAGTGGCCCGCCGAGGAGAGTGTCGGCTCCCTCGGCGGGCCGGGTGGGCTTCGGCGGCGAACCGTGCGGTTCGAACACGCCCGAAGCCAGCCGAGGCGACCGTCCGGTCGACCGCCCTGCGACCAGGGGAACTGGCTCCGGATCGGTGCCGCTCTCAAACAGCGCAGGATCACGTCACTAGACAGTTCGGTTTCGCGCGGCAGGGCCGCCGCCCTCGGCCCACCGGATCAGCTTCGTCGGGTGGCCGAGGCGGACGGATTCCGGTTGGTTAAAGGAGCCTTCCGGGCGACACGCAGGGTGGGCTCTACTTGGTCGCCAGCTCCGGGCACCGGTATGCCACCGCTCTTTCGGCGACACGAGTCATCAGGTCCACGCTGACCCCGGTCTCGGTCGCCATCGCGGCGGAGACCGTCCCCAGTGCTCCCGGGCCGTGGGCGTTCTCCATGTCCAGGCACACGATGTTCGACATCTGCTGCGCCGCCACGACCGTGACCTGCTCCCCGGTGATGGCGGCGAAGTCGGCAGCGAGTTGGGCAGCTTCGTCGGGGCGTTGCTGGATTTGCGCTTGCGCGCCTTCGTTCATCATCTCCCCGAATTCGTCCCTGGCGGCAGGGGCGGAAGAAGATGCGCCGGCCACAGGCGCAGTAAAGTCCTGCGACGCCGGTTGAGTCTCGTCCTCGTTCGCGCACGCAGTGATCCCCACGGCCATCACGGCAACGACCAGCATCTTTTTCATGCCCGTCATCTCATCAGAGAAACGCGCTCACCGAAACCCGGGCTCCCTTCTGCTCGTGGAATCGAGGAGTTCGACGGGACACGGGTTCTCCGCAGAAATGACCGATCCCCGGGCCGTCCGTTCCGGTGATGCGCTGTGCCTATGTTTGGGGCCTGGACATTCCGGTTAACTTGGACGGAGGATCAATTCGTTCGGCGGTGCGATCGCGGACATCGCTCCGGTTCAGGATTGCACCCTTTCTCATGCAACAGGAGTACCTCCCCCATGTCCTTCGAGCAGGCGGCCATCTCACCGACTGCCTCACCGCTGTCGCTGTCCGTTCCGGCCTCTCCCGAACACATGTGGGTCCTCCGGTCGAATGGTGCGCACCGTCGTTTCTCGTCATCTTCTTTCGCGGGATGCACTCGATGATCTCGTCCTGGCCGTCGACGAAGCCGCTGCCATTCACGCCCGCAGCACGAGCGCTGTGGTGTGCGTCTTCGACAGCGCCACCGGTCCCGGCTCACTGCGGGTGCACCTGACCGCCGCCACCCACGCTCCGGTCGAGGTCTTTACTTCTTCGTTCGGATGGTTCGTGCTCGGGGCACTCGTCGACAACGCCACACTCGACCGCACACCAGCAGGACCCGCGTTCGGCGATCTGTCTGTCACCATCAGTGTGGAAAAAGCCCTCCGAACAGGCGCATAAGCCCCGCCGATCACCGCAATTGCTACGCACCGAACCTGAGGCGGTCCTGGACCGTATCGGCATGCGGTCCATCCATTACGTTCTTCCCTTCACTGTAACGATGATCGATGTCGTGTCGATAGCTCTAGTATTGCTGTGAGGGTAGTGGAGACGACGAGTTGCACGAGTCCATGTGTGTGGGGTCGCCGCGGTCTTCGTAGTCGTGTCCGCTCCGAAGCCGAGGTGAAAACTCATGCCTGCAAATCGTCGTCGCCGTGCTGCTGCTCTCGCGGCGTACCTGGCGCAATTCGCCAGTGTCGGCGACGCCAAAGGGAGACCGAAGGATTCCTTGTATGCAGGGCTTTCCCAGAACGAGCTTCTCCAGCGCCATCAGGACTACCTGCAAGCGTTGATCTGGGCGCAGGCGGCTGCCTTCTCCGACGACGACGACGACCGCGCTCTCGACGACATGAGCCGCCGTTACACCTTTCACTCGTCGTAGGGTTCGACCTCGCCGAGCCCGGCTGATCACCCGGGGCGTATCCGAAAAAAATGGCGCCGTCCCTTTCTGATGATCCGCATTACGTTCGATACGCTCCGGTTGAGCAGCCCCACGGCGCGACATGGGGCCGCTGCAGCCACCAGAAGCGTGCGGCGGCTGCGGGGAAGTCCGGCGGAACGGCGGCGACGTCGCTCCGATTCCCCTGCGGGGGCAGTTCCTTTTGCACGAGAGGAGTGCAGGATGTCGAAGGTCAACGCGTCTAATCCGGCCACAGGATATTTTTCCACGCGGTGTCGACACTGCGGAGATCTCGTCTACGAAGGAGACTGGATCACGCCCCGGGAGCGTCACGAGGTGCAACAACATCACCGAGAGCTGTGCTCGGCGCGGCTGCCCGATGCCGGTGAGGATGCGAGCCGCAGGGGCGAACAGTCTGCCGTCGTGCTGACGATCGTGCGGGCGCCGCAACCGTTGCCTCGTGCTGCAACCGGGTGAGTATCGAATAGGGGCGTCGCCGAAGGGCCAAGACAAAGAATGTCAGCTCCGAGAACAGTGCAGCTGGTTTCGGGCACCGGACTTGCGAGAATCGAGGTGACAGCGATCTCGCGTCCGCTCATTTTTCCGTCAGCTCGGAACTGCGGTCGCTGGAATTCCCTGAGGATTTCAGGTTGGATGATGGACGACCCGAGCTGACTGTAGGCGCGTGCACCGACACAACCACACCCTGCAGTGCACCGGATGGATACAGGTAACAGCGCCAGCGAGTGAGAAATCCGCTCTCAGCGGCCGAGGCTACCGGAGATCAGTCGAACAGTAGGTGCCCGGTCCTGGCCGCTGTGTGAACAATTCGAGGGAGGGAGATCTGCAAGGGATGAAAGCCCCCCCGTGAGATGAGCGATGTCGTGCACGTGACGGATGCCTTGCTTGATTCGGATCGGGCATCACCCTCACCCTGGTATCGGTGCTCGATCCGGTGGGTGCCAGGTTCCCGGCCAGTGTCCCCCCGTAGCCGAATCTGACGAACCGTCGCCGGCTTGCTCGCCGAAGACTGGGATGGGAACTGCGCGTGCAGCTCCGGCGGATTTCGAGGTGGCCCGCCGCATCAGGGTTAGGTGTCCGATCCGGCGGGCCGTGGGCCCGGACCTGGTGAGGACGAGCACACCGAACATCGTACTGCTGCATTACCTCATCGGTTTCGGGTGGTGGAGTCTGACCGAAATCGACGAAGTGGGATATTTTCGACAGATGTTGTTCGGTTATGCCCGGGTGTCGAGTGCATCGGAATTCGACGCTTCTGTGAAGTGTGCGTATCCCCAGTTCGTGCCCAGGTCGCGGTGTCGATAATTCGTGTCGAAAATCTATGTCGATTAACCTGTCGTCTTCATCTTTTCGACAGGCGTGGAGTAGTTCAGGCTGCCTACCAGAGGATGGCGATGGCGGCTTCCGCGGTCACGCCGAGCAATCCGTGTCTGCGTTTTGTTGGTGAGTGCGTGGTGCGGGTGGCGTCATGGGGTGGTTTCGGGTTGGAGTGTTGCTTCGAGTCGGGTGAGTCGTTCTTCGAGGACACCGGTGATAGCGAGCAGTCCGAGCAGGGTTGGTTCGGTGATGTCGCTGCCCTGTTGCGCGTGTTTGAGCAGCGTTGTGCGCAGGAGTGAACACATGGGGGCGTCGTCGCTGATGGGGAGTTGCTCGAGTTTGGCGGTCAGACGCCCCTTGGGGGAGGTCATGGGTAGCTCCTGCACGTGTGTGGATCATGCAGGCCGAACGAAAGGGGCGACTGCCTGCGCGGCGGTAACGGGTGGTGCGCTGGAACCGAGGCGGAAAGCAGCGCACCACAGTGTGTGATGTTACTGCGTCATTGCTGGGCGGTTGGTACGCGGGAGGTAACTGACGGCGCGCCCATGGTGCGAGAACTAACTCGGTACCGATTCACCTGTAGGCGGTGAGGTACTCCTCGGTAGTTCAATTCTCAAGTAGCTGTAACTGTGCGAAGGCTGGTAACCGGGGTGGGTGACACGTAAATTTTCGGGGGCGGCATCACCCGGTCCCCAACGGGTATGGCGAACGCTCCGCCGGTAGCCATCCCTGGTCTATCGGCGGGCGAGCCGTCCGGCGGGTTTTCGGCGTGTGGACTGCGATTCGCTGCCCGGTGGTCAGCGTGGGTTGGGGGTGCGCCACAGTGTCGGGGTGTCGCCGTCGTTGGTGTTGGCGAGGGCCCGGATTCCGTCGGCGTCCTGGGCAAGGATGTCCGCGAATTGCCGTCTGTGGGTGTCGTCGAGTCCGTCGGGAAGATTCGCACCTTCGGTGATGGATGCCGCGGCGCCGTCGAGGTAACGAGCGATCCGCAAGAGCAGCGGACGTGGGGTCGGGACGACGGAGTCGTTCGCGTCGGCGGTGATCATGCCGAGAGTCGACAGTAGGGACAGGCCGGCGACAGCTTCTTTGTCGTCGAGGTTGATGTGCGCGACTTTCAAGGCTTCGGCCAGTGCCGCGGTGGTCAGTCCGACGGCGGCAACGGGCATGGCGATCGTGCGTTCGAATTCGATCAGGTCGGCGCCGGGGGCCTCGTCGGAGAGAGACAGTGCCAGCGATTGCGCGAATGCGATCAGGCGTTCGTCGGTGAAGTCGTTCTGCGCGGTCTGGCGACTGACTCTCATCAGGGTCGCGTATTCGGTGAGTTTGTCGTCGAGGATTTTGCGGGCTTCGGTGTCGGTGATCGTGAGCCCGAGATCGAGGAGTGCGGCCCGGAATTCGGTGGATCGTGCGGCGAGCCAGGTCGTTCGTGGACTCATCGCTGCTCCTGAGAAAAGTGAGGCCGTAGTTGTCGAGGTGAGCTTAGATCGGCCGCGAACCATGGGAATGAAGTGGCCGCCGAAAGTCGCCGGGCGGTGGCAGATCACGGGAACCGTGTGCGCTACATTTTCTTTCCGCAGCCCTCTCTGTTGAGGCGGCGATGCATGCACGGGGTTCGCCGAGATATCGTCACACACCTCCCGGTGAGCCACCCCGCAATCGTGCGCCCGTCCCCTCCAGGGTTGGGCGCATTCGACCCACCTGGCTGGTACTGACGACCAGCCGGGTGGGTCACCCCTTGGGTGTGAGGTGTGTTCTGCTCTTAACGCTTAGGTCAAGTGGCAACAGGCCGAGTAAGCAAGCGATGTCCAGACTCGGGTCCTCCACGACGTACTTTCAGTCGTGGATGTATTGCACGTTCGATTCCTTGGTCTTCTTTTCCAGGTACGCGCCGAGCATCCAGATGAGGTTGTCGGCGCGCGAGTAGTTGCCGTCCGGGGTGATGGCAACACCGATCAGTGAATATTTGAGGAAGTAGCGCAGGGACTGGTTCCGGCTTCCGATCAATGTGCAGAGACGATCGACGTTGGGTTCTACGGTGTCCCGGAATTCGGGAACCCAGAGACGCAGGAGCCTGGTGATGTGGCGGTCGGGTTTGAACCCGTTCCAATGCAGGTTGCGGAGGAATTCACTGGCGAGGGGGTAGCCCATCCCGGGAAGGTCTCGATCGCGGGGCGTCATTAACAGGATGTCGGTGTCGATGTGTTTATCGCCTGGCCAGCGGCGTGGGGGCGCGATCAGGTAGCCGGCGAGGCACATCATCAGATGCTCGTTGTCGAGCGGGTGGTCGGCATCGGCTGCGAGGTCGACGACGGCGCGGGCGATGGCGAGGATCTGGCCGTAGTAGTTCGGCTGATCGGTCAGCAGCTTCGCCCAGCGGATGATTGCTTTCGCATCGCCGGTTCCGCTCTGCCCGCTCAAATGCTCACGGAGGTCAGCGAGCGTCAACGTCCCGTCGAGGACGGCGGTGTGCGTCTTTTCGGGGTCGAAGCCGTAGAGAAGTCCTTCGAGGTGCTGGTCACGGACCTTGACGAAACTCGCCCAGTTCCGGGAGTTGCTGCCGAGGGCGTTGACTGCAGCTTTGAAGACCTGTTGGTTGCTGTAGGTCTGAGTGAGGGGGTTGTCCATCGCTTCCTGATCGAGGTGGCGTACCGCGTAGTCGAGGAACTGCGAGGAGGTAGCTGCATCGGTGGGGAGGCGGTAGTGCCGTTCGATACGTGCTCTGACCTTGGGGTTCGAGAACAGTTGTTCACCGACCAGGTCGTAGTCCAGTTTCTTCACCACTGTGCCCTTCATCGCCCGAAACGGAGTGCGGGAGGCGCTTGCTTGTATGGCCGATGTCCCGCCGAACTGTGGATCGGCCTTAGTGGCAGATTGGTTACCGCGCTGATCTTTCTTCGCCAGCCTCCACCGAGGTGACCGACTATCGGCCTGGTTCTATTTCGAACGGTTTTCGGCAGTGGACCCTGCGCTCGACGCGAGTTCGAGGGCTTGGTTTCTTCCCTGATCGGTGCCGAGCAGAGAACCTGGCCGATAGGTGACCTGCACGATCGTCTGCCCCACCCGCGATGTCACCCAATACATCCGGAAGGTGGGGAGATCGGTCAAGCGCACGTGCGAGGTGCCGGTCTGCCGGGCAACCGATTCCTCGCCGACCGGCGCGTTGAACATCTCCTGTGTTTCGGCGTAGGTGTAACCCTTTGAGGTGAGGACGCTCTGCCAACTCGTGCAGCGGCCCACGAGATCGCGATACGACGCCAGTGCTGCGGTCGCTGCCGCCGCATCGGGGTAGACGACGGCTTGACTGCTGATCGTCTCCACTTCGGCGGCAGCATCGAACGTCCATGACGCGCCGGCCATGTCGGTCATGTCCGCACCGCGCAGGATCCACGATTGATTACTGCACTCTGGCTGCGTCGTTTCCTGGAGCTCGGCGGCTTCCGGGTCGGTGTCCGATTGTGGTGTCCAGCCCGCACCAGGTAATTGCGCTGCGGAAAGGAGCAGCTTCTGCGCAGCGGGTGGCATCGCGACGGCGACGGACAACGAGGTCGTTGGCGAGGCCGACGCAGAGGTTGTCGTTGGCGCGGGAATCGTCGACGAGACCGTCGTGGGCGAGGGTTCCACTGTAGGGCTCTCGGCAGTGCTGCTCTCCGAGGAGCAGGCCGCGAGCAGCGACATCACCACGAGCGCAGTCACAGCGGCACCGATGGAGCGTCCGCTGCGATCACGGAAGGCGGAACGCGTTGGCCATGCGAGGCGTCTGAGCACAGACGGAGTGTAGACGAGCGGTCCAGCTGACCGATTGTGCTCAATCACCATGAGGGAAAGTCGGTCGAAAAACGGTTGAGTGAGATATTTTCGACAGATGTTGTTCGGTTATGCGCGAGTCTCCAGTGCAGATCAGAATCCGGCTCACCAGGTCGATGCGCTGGCGCGGGCGGGCGTCGAGGCCGAGAACATTCATCTCGATCATGCCGGCGGTGCGAAAGCCTCACGCCCGCAGCTCGACGGGGTTCTGGCGCGGTTGCGGGGTGGGGACACGTTGGTGATGACCCGCCTCGACAGATTGGGGCGCTCGGTACTGCATCTGATCACCCTCGGGGCGCAGCTGCGCGAGCGCGGGATCGAATTGAAGGTCCTCGACCAGGGAATCGACACATCGACGGCGGAAGGTCGGGCGATGTTCGGGATGCTGTCGGTACTCGCGGAATTCCAGCGTGAGCTGATTGTGGCGATTATCTATACGCGTCGGTTTCCTGTGAGGGACATGGGGTTACGACACGCCTGCTGACGTCCCTCGCGGATATCCCACACCCAGTGAGTGACGGGGATTAGCTTCGAAGTGTGAATGGTCCGTTTGTTGCCGAGAAGGCGATCGGGCCTGTCGCCGGCAAGGTGACGTGGCTGGTGCTCGATGATCGGCTCGATCCGGTCGATGAGGTCACCCAGTTCGCGTTGTATCTCGACGGCGGCGGCGCGAGCGTCAACACGTTGCGGGCCTACATTCCCCGGCTTGCCCGGTTCCTGAATTGGTGCCATTTCCAGGTAGTGGAGTGGACCAAAATATCTCTGCCGCAACTGATTTTGTACAAGCGGTCACTGGAAGCGGAACCGGGACCCTCCGGTCGGGTGCGTGCCGGCAAGACGGTGAACGCACACATCACGGCGATCGTCGAGTTTCTCAGGTACTGCGCCCGGATGGGCGTGATCGACGACGCGGTCGTCGACAAGTTCGTCGAGGCCAAACATCTGCGCTTTGCTCCGGAGACGATGCCGCAGCGCGAAAACGGCGCGCATCGATACATCACCGCGAAGGTCATCAAGGCCAAGGAAGTGACGCGGCCACCGGAATCCCTCAGCGACGACGAGGTGACCGCGCTCCTCGTAGCGACGGCGAACGTCAGGGACTTCCTACTGATCCAGTTGATGGTCGAGACCGGATTGCGTGTCGGCGAGACCCTGGGGTTACGCCGGGAAGACCTGCATTTCCTTCCGGACTCGAAGGCCTTGGGCTGCGCCCTGCCCGGCGCCCATCTGCATGTGCGACGCCGGGCCAACGAGAACCACGCGCTCGCGAAGAGTCACTACCCGCGCAGTGTCCCGGTCGGCCCGCAGACGACCACGGCCTACCGCGACTACCAGTACGAACGTGATCGGCTTGTACCCGACAGTGGATGCGATTTCGTGTTCATCAACCTGTACTCGACGTCGGCGCCCGATACCGCCATGAGATATCAGAACACCCGAAACTGCCTGACCCGAGTGGCTCGCCGTGCGGGGGTGGAGGCGCGGCTGCACATGTTGCGGCACACGGCGGGTACGTCATGGGCCCGCGCGGGCACCCCGATCGACGTGGTGCAAAAGTTGATGGGACATCAGAGTCCGGTGTCGACGGCGAAATACCTGCACCCGTCCGACGAGCAGATGCGGGCCGCCGTGGACGCCGTCGCACACCGGCGGAACGCGCACGCGAAGACCATCCGATGAGCGCGGTGGCCGCCGCCGGCCATGCGATCACGCCGGGCGACGGCGACCGGTGGCACACGTTTCTGACGGAACGGCTCGATGAGCGGTGGCGCCCGAACGAATGGGACCCGCAGACGCTGATCTTCACCGGCGATCCACACAATCAGAAAACCTTTGTGTATTTGTGCGCCCATCCGAATTGTGTGCACCCGACCGGGGTTCGCAACACCATATGCTCGTTCTGCCTCACCGAAGCCAAGCCGCACAGCAAAACCCTCACGCGCCGCTTTCACGACACCATCGTCGAACCTTGTACGGTCGCCGCCGCCGACGTCCGTTGCGCACGTCCCCGATACTCCACCGCCGGTTTGTGTTTCACACACCAGAGCCGGTTCGCGCACGCGGCGAAGACCCGCGGCATCGGCATCACCGAGTTCATGGCCGACGCGCAACCACTCGGTGCGCTGGCAACCTGCGCGGTCGGGGGCTGCAGTCACCAGGTTTTCCACCCCTCGACACCACTATGCCAATCCCACCGCAGCCAGTATCGGGGCCGTCAGGACCGCGGCGAGCCGCCGATCGACGCGCACGAGTTCGCGGCCCAGGCGCTGCCGCTGATCCGCTCGCACGAATTCACCCTGGCCGGGTGCACGGATCTGGTGCGAGCGGAGCTGCTGTGGATCCTGCAAGAACGCGACCGCCGGGGATTCGGAATCTCCCTCTTGCGGATGCGTAATCTCGTCAAAGCCGCCCACGGCGCGCGCACCCTGTTCGAGGCCACCGCCTCGGACGCGCACGTCGTGAGCTTCCTGCGGATGACGTTGCCGCTGCTGCGGCAGCAGCGGGGCGCATTCGAGGGAATCGATCTCACCGAGCCGGACCGGTGGGGCCCCGAGGTCCTCGACCGGTTCCCCAGCGCCGCGGGCACCCGCAGCCGCAACCTCGTCATCGACTGGTCCGCCGTCGGCTGCGGCTGGCTACGCATGCTCGGCAAGACATGGGCCAAGGAAACCCTGCCCCGATACGAGCACCTGAGGCCGTCGCTGCGGGCACTGACGTGGGCGTCCGAGGCCCTCGAGTTCGGCCCCGCCTTCACCGATCGTCGTGCTGCGGGGCGCGGCGACATCGCCGCCATCATCGACCATTGCCGCCGCAAGACCGCCGCCACCGGTGCGCCTTTCGCGGGCAGCTACGCCGACGACAGACTGGGGAACATCAAGGCTGTCCTCGGGTATTGCCGGTCCGCCGGACACATGGACGAGATTCCCGGGGCATTCGCGCTCACCGCCGCGCACCTGAAACAACGACCGGTCCCTCCTCACCGCGACGACGACGAACCGGGGCGGGCCCTGCCCACCGAGATCGTCGAGGTCCTCGACCGGAACATGACGTTGTTGCGGCCCACGTTCACTGCCGGACACCGCGTCGAGGGATGGTCGAACGACGACTACGCAGTGATGCGGCAGACGATCTATCAGCTGCTGCGCGACACCGGCCGGCGACCGGGAGAAATCACCGCCCTGCGCCGTGACTGTCTCGACACCGATCCCGGTGGCGGCCCGGTGCTGATCTACACCAACGCCAAGGCCAACCGACTCGGGCGCCGACTGCACATCACCACCGCTGCCGCGGCGGCGGTCAGCGCCTGGTTGGCGCGGGTGACGACCCTGCGGCCCGATCGCCGCACCGCCCACCTGTTTCCGCAACTGGATCTGTCGGACCCGTGCTCGGACAAGCACTTCAAGGCGTCCGCGTTCGGCGTCATCTTCCGCCAGTGGGTGGACTCGATCGACGAACTGGCGCCCTTGATCCGGACGGTTCCCCACCCCGGTGGCCTCATCGATCGGCGGGATCTGGTCGCCTACTCGCTGCGCCACACCTACGCACAAAATCATGCCGACGCGGGCACTCCCGTCGATGTGCTCGCCGCTTTGATGGACCACCGCGACCTCGCCGTCACCCAGGGCTACTACCGCATCGGACACCACCGCAAGCGCGAGGCGATCGAACGCGTCGGCAACATGGTGATGGACCGGCGAGGTGCGCTGCGTCCCACACCCGAGCTCATCGAATATGAACGGCGAACCGTCTCCACGCTTCTCGGCGGATGCGTCGAACCGTCGAACGTCAACTCCGGCGGCAAATCCTGCCCGATCAGGTTTCAATGCGGTGGCTGCGACCACTACCGGCCCGACCCCTCCTACATCCCCGAAATCGAGCAGGAAATCCGCAAGATCAAGGCCGACGTGAAAGAGGCCGAATTGTGCGCCGCACCGCAAGTGGTGGACAACCTGCGCTACAACCTCGCCATGTTCGAGGGCATCCTGACCAAAATGACCACCCACCTGCACCGACTCGACCCCGACGAACGCGCCGCCCTCGATGCCGCAATCGGCACCATCCGCCAAGCCCGCGAACACCAACGGCACTTTCTGCCGCTGAGCGTCGCCCACCGCAGAGGCGCTGTCGATGACTGACACCCGCACCGACAGGCTCCTCACGGCCCGCCGACAAGCCAGCCGCGACAAACACGCCCACGCCCTCCGCGCACTCGACCAGCTGGTGCGATCCGGTACCCGGATCACCTACGCGCGGGTCGCCCGCGAGGCCGGCGTGTCGACGTGGCTGCTCTACAACCAGCCGGAGCTGACGACCGCAATCCGGGACGCGATGGCCCAACAGAGCCCACCCCGACACCCGCCAGGCCCCCTCACGTCCGGGGACAGCCTGCGCACCGACCTCGAACTCGCCCGGCACGAGATCGCCGCGCTCCGCACCTCCGAACGCAAGCTCCGTGAGCGGCTGCAACGCACCCTCGGCAACGAAATCGAACAGATCGACCACTCCCAGCTGGCCGCTCGCATCGCCGACCTCGAGGCCCTCGTCGCCAACCTGCGTGTCGACAACGCGCAGCTACGCGAAACCAATACTCGGTTGGTCGAGCTGACCGACCAGCAACGCGACGACCTCGAGACCGCGAACATCCTGCTCCGCCGGTACATGAAAGAAGCCAGCCGCTCGCACCCATGATCGGCGAAACACCTACACCGGCCGCGTGGCTATCGGCTTTGGAGAGAATGGTCGGGGCACAGAAGTGTTGGCGAGGTGCACCAGCCGGCGTCGGCGAGCCACCGTTGCACCGGTACGGGTAACACTGTTCTTGCCGCGGTGGCGAGCTCTCCGGTGAGGATGGGGCCATCTCCGCACAGGGCGCAGGCAACGTCGAAGACCGGCAGGTCGGGTTCGCACTGGCGACAATGATGTTGGGCTACCAGCTCGCCACGCCGGTCTTTGTCGGGACGAAGCCAGCTCACCGCGAGATCGTCGCGCTGATGCGCCGCCTCGGCTCGGGTGGCCGGTTCGTGCCTGCAAGTGGGGCAGGCGCGGGTTGTCCTGCGTGTCCGGCTCGGCCGGGGGACAGTGCCGGATACCGAACCGGACTCCGGAGCCGCGGGCTCGGGAGTTGTTGCGAGAGAGACTGTTCCAGTAGTTTTTGCTGCTGCGGCTTTGTTCAGATGCCCGTAGACGGTAGTGCGAGGCACGCCCAACATGTCGGCGATCTGGACAACGGTGTGTTCACCGCCGTCGTAGAGTTGCTGCGCGAGCTGGACCTGATCGTCGGTGAGTTTCGGTGGGCGTCCGCCCTTGCGGCCGCGAGTCCTGGCCGCCGCCACACCTTCCCGGACATTGTTCACGGCGAGCTCACGCTGGAGTTCGGCCAAAACCGACAGCATTTCGAACATCGCCCGGCCCTCGGCGGTGGCGGTGTCGATGCCCTGCTCGAGAACCTTCAAACCTACCCCGCGCTTGCGCAGGTCGGCGCCGAGCGTGATCAGGTGCAGCACCGAACGACTGAGCCGATCCAGGTGCGTGATGACCAGGATGTCGCCGTCGTCCAACAGGGCGAGCACCACATCCAACTGAGGGCGGGAGGCCTTCGCGCCGCTGACGTGATCGACGTGAATGTTTTCAGTGGTAACCCCCGCCCGGCGCAGCGCGTCGATCTGGTGGGCAGGGTTCTGATCTGCGGTCGAGACCCGGGCATATCCGAGCAGCATCCGTCGACAATACCCCGACGGTGGTTAGTCGACATTGATTTTCGACGGTGTTTTCGACACCTCTTTCGCTCGCATCGGAGGGACACCCGCCGACTCGGATTTCATTCATGTCAGGGTGTCGGGCTCGGCCCTCATTTTTCGAAACCTCGCCCATGATCGGCGACACCGCCGATCGCCTCATGCTGGCATCCACCGCTCGTCACCCATGTAACTCACCAGAGCGATGTCGCCGAATATCCTGATTCCCCAGCTGAAGAGGAGAATCCTTCCTGCCGTCGTATAGATAATGGCGAACACTCGGGACGGCTTGGCCGCTGCGCGGGCACGCGGCCGAAAGGGCGGGCGTCCGCCGAAGCTCACCGACGATCAAATCGCACTCGCCCAGCGGCTGTACGACGCCGGAGAGAACACAGTCGCGCAGATCGCCGCGATGTTGAACGTGCCCAGGACGACGATCTACGGTCACCTCAGTAAGAAGAACACCTCGGCCCCGTCCCAGCTAGCTCGTCCCGCCGCCGAAACACCAGCGACTGCTTTTGCCTCAGTGCGAGTGCCGCGGACGTGCCCGACGTGCGGCTATGAGCCGAGTACGCGAGCGGAAGCTGCTCATCAACGCGGCGACCTGGCAGTTGCCTGGCTCCATCCGAATGCCGACGATCCGGGATCGGTTGTCATCCGATCGCACTGTCACCATTGCGAACCGGAGTCGCCGGCTTTCGACGTCGCGTGCCAGGTGTGTGGGGACGGGCCGATCCTCGCCGGCGATTTCGCGCAGGCCGCCCAATGCGGTGGCGATCTTCCCGCCCCCGTTGCACACTGGCTCCTCGAGAGCGGTTGGACCGTGGAGCCGTCTCTTCTGTGCCCGGACCATGCACGCGAGGTCGCCCGATGATCGAATCGGCACCACAACTTCCTGAACAACGGGAAACACTCGACGGCGACGCTCTCGCCCACGCACTCGCGGCCATGCGGACCGTCCTTGACGGTGCCCTCGCAGGGGTCAGTGGCGCACGCGACGTCCTGCTCGCCACACAGGCCGGGGGTGACTTCGAGTCGGGCCAGGGGAATGGCGGCGAGATCGCCCTCGATTTGTATCTGGCACATGCTGCGGCGGATCTGCGCACCGCATTGTCGCTGATACGCGATCAGTTACGAGACGGACTCTGATCGAGCCCCACAGATCGAGTGCGAGCGTATGACACGAGAGAGCGGAACGACCGAGAGACCGGGGAGTCGCGGCCAGACGGCAGGCGCAGAGGCATCGCGGGTCAATACTCGACTCGGCCTTCCTTCAGCCAATCTTTCCAACTCTGTTTTTCGGTGGTGTTTCGACCTGAACGACCGCCGAGTGGGTTGACCAGCGCACATTGCCAGCATTCATACGTCAGCTGGGTAGCAGGTACGTTCTGTTGTGCATTGCACCGCGGACATAGTGCGGTGTGGGTTCCCGGCGGTGCAGGGGGGTGGCCGGGGTTGACCAGGATTGCTGCGAGTATTCCTATCGGCCCGAAGAAGAATCCTGCGAAGAAGAATCCGAGTTGGCTGCGGTTCTTCTTCGCTGCGATTGCTCCCGCGATTACTCCGAATACCAGCCAGATCACTGCCGCGGCGAACAGGATTCCAGCTATGTCGTTACTCATCTACACTCCTTGTAACGTACTTATATCCCGCCCGCGGTATTTGTCTGTGAAGAGCACATCGTAAAAATTGCTTCAACAGCAAAGTCCTGTTCGGGGGTGTGGGAGGGTGAAATTCGATGAGGTCCTGGAAACTCTAGTTCGATCGAAAACTTTCTGTCCATCCTCTGAACGACTGACAGTGAAACGTGTCTACGCAGATCGAGTTGTCCTCCTAGTGCACATATTTCGGCTGATCAGCGCGACTGGTGGCGTGCCCGGGTCCGCGCCGCACCTGCGTTTCACCCCGCATGAAGGGCCGACGATGTCGACGTTCGTGCCCACCATTGCGATAGGGGAGCCTGCGCACCGGGCGGTGCTATTCCGGTGATCGCATTCGCGCCGCGAAACGGGTGTGCGGGTGATAGCGGTTGCTAAGGTTTCTGTAGCCGGTATCGCCTTTGTCGGAGATCTCAGATTCTGTCATCGGTTTCGACCGGGTGTACTGGCGTCATTACCGCGCATTTTTGGGGAAATGCGAGGGCTGAACTGTTTCGCAGCGTCGGTGAATGGACTTTTGAGGAAATGTCAGCACTCTTCCAATGCTGGTACGAGGTATCCCGGAGGCAGTGTGGGAAGCGGTAGTTGGGAGTCGTCTGCGGCGCGTTCACGTTTTCAGGCGGCGTGGTTCGGTGTCCTTCTTCGGCACAGTGTCAATGTGCTCTGTGGGGTGGTGTACCTGAGCTTTCCGCCGCGCACGACGGTGGGTGTGGCGGTCGCCGTGGTGTTGATCGGGTGGGGTTCCTTTCGTCTGCTGACACGGTCGATGACGTCATCGACCGCGGTATGGGCGGATTACGTGCTGATTGTGGTGGTGGCGGTGACGATTCCATCGACGACCGAAGGTATCGACGTAGTGTCGTCGAACTCGTTGCCGTTGGCGGTGTCCGGGAGTGCGGTGTTGAGTTTCGCGTTCTCGCAGCGGCATTGGCAGGCGGTGTTGGCTGCGGTCGGTATCGCGCTGGCGTTCGCGGTTGGGTTGTCGGGCGTGGTGGGTGTGGAGTCGCCGTGGACGGTGTTCTGGCCGTACTTCTTCCTCGTTCAGTGTGGGATCGGGATTTTCCTGCGGCAGTTGGTCGAACGTGGCGCACGAGCAGCGGATGCGGCGGGTATGCAGCTCGCGGAGACCGAACGAGATGTCGCGGTCGCGCAGGCGCGGCGCGAGTATCAGCGTGAACATTGGGCGACGGTGCACGATACGGCCGCGGCGACGATGTTGATGATCGGGCACGGTGTGCCGTTGACGCAGGAGCGGGTGCGTCGTCAAGCTGCTCGGGATCTGCAGGCACTTCGGTCGGCGCCGGCACTGGAGTCTGGCGAGCAGATAGATCTTCGCCGGATTCTCGACGACATCGCCGTGGAGTTAGGACTCTCAGTCTCCGTGACCGGGGCCGAGCTGGTGCGGGTGTCTGGGACTCTTGCTCATGCGGTAGCGGGTGCGGTCAGGGAGGCATTGACGAACGTCGAGCGGCATTCCGGCACCCGGGCAGCATCGCTGGTGTTGCGCGAGTCCGGGGTCGACATCGTCGATGCCGGCACCGGATTCAGCGCAGCAGATGCCGCCGATACCGAGGGTTCAGCGTCGACAATGGGTCACGGCCGCGGGATCGCCGAATCCATCACCGGGCGGATGACGCGGGTCGGCGGCTCAGCGCGAGTCGAATCCGCTCCGGGAGCTGGGACGAGAATTGTCCTGGACTGGGACACCGAGAGCGCCACGGCTGCAACGGAAAGCGTCGCAGGTGATGCCGCGCGGGTGTGGGAGCTCTCCGATCCTGCCCGCCGCGCGTTTCGGCTCAGCCGCGGGTACGGGCTGGGTCTGGTCGGGGTAGCTGTCATATTGACGACGTTGATCCCGGTGCGCTTGTACGGACCCGAGCTCGTCACCGAGCCCACACAAATGGTGTTGATCGGTGTTCTGTTCGTGGTCATCGTGTTGGGGGCGTGCACGGTCACGGGGATGGCGGTGCCGCGGTGGGTGAAGGCCGCGGGATTCGCCGCGGTGTCGGTGGTGACGTTCGTTCAGCCGTTCACCACCGACGATGCGTTCGGCACGGGGGAGCATTGGGCGTTCGGGATGACCGGATGGGTGTTGCTGCCGCTCCTGCTCACATCGCCGGTGCGAATGATCATGGCGGCGTTGGTGTTCTTACGAGTGGTCACCGCCGCGGCGGCGGTGATCGGCGGCGAGATGAACGCGGGAACGTTCGAGCTGTTCGGGTACAGCCTGGCCAGTGAATTGGCAGTACAGATGATCGCCGGGTTCTTCGCCACTGACCTGCGCCGCACCGCACGGTTAGCAGCGGAGGAATCCGAGGCACAGTCCTCGCTGATCGCCGGCCAGGAGATCGCGGACCGCGTGCAGGCCGATTATCGGAGCCGTTATACCGCGCTCGAAGAAACCACGGTGCCGCTGCTGCGGGCCCTCGCCGAGGGATCGATCACCGCCGATTCCGACGGAGTGCGCGCGCGGGCAGCGGTCGAGTCCGCTCGGATGCGCCGATTGTTCCTGCACGCGGACGGGCAACTGCAGCTTCACCCGCTGGCACGCGAGATTCAGGATCTGACCGCGCTGGGGGAGAGGAACGGGGTATCGGTGGTGGTGGAGATACCACCAGATCTGTCCTCGGTCGACGGGCAGGTTCGAAGCAGTCTTCTCGCGGTCCCGGCACTGGCGGTCGCTGCTGCCCGGGAGCATGCCCGGATCGTGGTCACCGAGACCCCGGAGCTTCAGGTCAGTGTCGTCGCCGACTGCGACCCCACCCGCGTCGACGATCTGGAAGCGGTCGAGACGACGGGGATTCAGGTACGGGTCGAATACGACGAGGGCCTGATCTGGGTGCAGGCCACCGCCGCACCTACCTCAGCGTACCCGCCCGAATCAAAGCAACCGACCGCATCAGGGCACGCGCCGTCACTGTCTGACGCTGCGCGGTGAACACCACCAATCCAGGGCGAGATGCCCGCAACGAAAGGGCCGATTCGATGACTGCACCTCACCTGACCGAGATCACCGTCGCGTTGATCGACGACCACGACGTGGTGCACGAAGGCCTCGCCTCCTGGTGCGCCGGCGCGACCCCACCGATCGAGGTCGCCGGACGATACCTACGGCCGACAGAGTTTCTGCGTGATCGAGCAGACGGGCAGGGCGCGCCGATCGATGCGGTGGTGCTCGATCTGCAGTTCGGGGACGGATCGCCGCTACCTGCCTTGGACATGGTGAGCACTCTCACCGACGCCGGATACCGGGTCATCATCTATTCGATGCGCAGTGACGCGGCGACGATCTTGGACTGCATCGACAACGGTGCGGTGACGTACCTGACGAAATCGGAAGGCCGCCAACATCTCGTTCCTGCGATCGAGGCTGCGGTGACCGATCATCCGTATGTGTCGCCGAGTATGGCCGGAGCGATGTCCGCCGATACTCGGGCGTCTCGTCCGTCGTTGTCGGAGAGGGAGAGGGAAGTGCTGATCCAGTGGTTTCGGACCGAATCGAAAACCTTCGCCGCCAAAGCCCTGTACATCACCGCATCCACCGTCAACACACATTTGGGGCGCGTACGCACCAAATACGCCGCGGCCGGCCGGCCGGCGTCGACGAAAGCAGCACTCGTCGCCCGCGCTTTGCAGGACGGAATCATCAGCATCGACGACCTCTAGCCCGAACAATCTCGGCGGGGGTTGTCCGGCACGCTCGTGTGTGACGGTGGGAGAAGAAGCGTCGAGTCTGGGCGACTCACCAAGCGAGAGTTGTTGTGAGTTGCGCACGAGGAAACTCTGCGATGCCGACTGTTTCTTCATTTGCTTGCAGGCATGTACTTCGATCGACTGACAGACAGCTCTGTGTCGTGATTGATAAAACCGACATGCTGCGCAATGCGCAGCATGTCGGCGATCGAAATCAAGCTGTCGAGAGGAACAGAATGTCATATACACGAGGTCAGACGGTTTCGCGTGCAAGACCGCTCGCGCCGAGAACTGTCGGCCATGCGGCGTTGGCCGCGCTCGCGGCGGTCGCTCTGACATTCGGCTTGATTTCGACACCGACTGCCCAGGCAGACGAGACCACGTCGAGCGTGCTGTTCGTCGTCGACACGTCGGGGTCGATGGCGGGATCACCGTTGGCGCAAGCGAAGGATGCACTCCGTGCCGGGATTGGAGCACTCTCCTCGGGACAAGCTGCCGGTCTGCGTTCCTTTGCGGGCGACTGCGGTAACGGTGGACAGTTGCTGGTTCCAGTGGCAACCGACAATCGCGACCAACTCAACAACGCCACTAATCAACTCACAGCAGGAGGCACCACCCCCACGCCAGATGCTCTGCGCGCAGCGGCCGGGGATCTCCCGTCCACAGGCGATCGCACCATCATCCTGATCAGCGACGGCCAGAGCACCTGTGGAGATCCCTGCGTGGTCGCAACTGAACTCAAAAATCAGCTCGGCATCGACTTCCGCGTCCACGCAGTCGGTTTCAACGCTCCGGATGTAGCGGAAAGTGAGCTCAGCTGCATCGCAAATGTTACTGGAGGGCGATACTTCACAGCGACGAACACCACGGAACTCAGCGACGCTATATCAGCTGCCGTCGCCACCGGATCAGGAGAGATACGCAGCGACATCGATTGCGATTCACCTACTTTCATCGGAGTTCGAGGCTCTGGCGAATCACCACAAAGCCCTGATCTTTCCTACTTCCGGACGCACGCGCGCACGAACAAGCCGTACACGGAAGAGGGGGCAGTCAACCTCGGTATGGGTGAGCGCCTCGCGCCGATGTTCGGCTTCCTGCAACGTCAACAGTCCGTCGACTACGACTTCAACATCATGTCGGTGTCGTACCCCGCCATCAATGTGGAAACGGCCAACATCGGCTACTACACGAACGACTACCGGGAGTCCGTCGACATCGGTGCATCGAATTTGGGACGAATCATCTCAGCACTGCATACGAAATGCAGCGACAGTGCACGCATCGTCCTCGCCGGGTACTCACAGGGAGCAAATGTCGTCAATCGATACCTAGCGCAGAAGCAGGCTGTTACGGCACCGGAACTCGCACTCGTCAAATCTGTCGTGTACTTCGGTGATCCCAACCTCCGCCCAGGCCGCGCCGGTGAGCGGCACGAGGGAACGTCGTACAAGGCTCTCGGGGTCGTCGCGGCGGGTGTTACCAACGGTGACGCCGACATCAGCGATTATCTCTCGTCTCACCCGAACGTGGTCAGTTCGTTCTGTCTGAGTGGAGACATCATTTGCAATCCTCCCGTGGATGTCGTGTTCGGGAAAGGAATCCACGGATCGTACGGCTCCCCAGATACGAAGATCACCTGCCCGGTCAACGGGGAAAAGAATGTGGTGCTCTACCAGTGCGGCGCCTTCCGCGTAATGCGGGATCTTGGTTACGCCCTCCCCTCAGTCGAGCGCACTCCGACGCTGCTGCAACGAGGGCAGGAGATTTTGTTCTCAGTGGGAGGCTGGATCGCAAATCAGCCCAGCTTGGCGCTCTTCGCCTCGACACCTCAGGTGGTTGGCGATTTCACGACCGATGAGAACGGAAATGCGACAGCGCTGGTACGTGTTCCGGATGATGCTGACTTAGGCGATCATCACCTGATCGTCCAACAACCAGGTGGGCGTTCTGTATCGGTACCAGTCACAGTGGTCGACTCGTCCTCGATGTCGACTCCTGTGTTTTCATTTGGTCCGGAGGATGGGTTTGAGGATGGCCTCGGGTCCGGAAGCGGAAGCGCGGCCATCTTGTTCGGGAGTTGACATCTGAAACACACGAATGGCGTTCATCCTCGGACTAGCAATTCCCGCAGACGAGGTTCTGACGGGAGATTGCAACACGGGTGGTTTCAAATTTTCCGACCGAGGTGGATCGTGCAGGCGCTCGGCTGGTTTATCCCAGCCGAGCGCCGTTTCTACTTCGTCGAAGAGATTGAGTTGTCGAGGGCGGTCGCACGGTTGACGCTGGTGGTTACATCCAGACACTTCATTGCGGCATGGCAAACACCCGAATCCTTGTGCGGTGATAATCCGTACCCAAAAAATGCCCCTCGTAACTGGTGTCAAGGGACAGTAGGAACTGCCCAGGGGCGGTCGTGAGACCTGCCCGCTGACGGTCACGAGAACTGCCCGGTGGTGGCCATGGGATCTGCCCAGTGGGCTTGCGGCCACCACCGACCAGAGCACTCAGCTCAAGGGACTCACCCCTCGGCCGGCGAGTGCCTGGGTAAGTCGCACGGAGTCTCCGCTGGTCTGGCACACGTGGGCGTGGTGCAGTAGCCGGTCGACGGTGGCGGTCGCCAGCGTCTTGGGCATCAGCTCGTCGAACCCGGACGGGTGCAGGTTCGAGCTGATCGCGACCGACCGCTTCTCGTAGGCGGCGTCGACGAGCCGGTAGAGCCCCTCGGCGGCATCCTGGGCGACCGGCAACAGGCCGATGTCGTCGACGACAACGAGATCGGCGCGCAGCACACGGGCGATGGCCTTGGACACCGTGTCGTCGGCACGATGGCGGCGCAGCAGGACCCCGAGGTCTTCCAGGGTGAACCAGGCGACCTTCAACCCGGCCTCGACGGCTTGGTGACCGAGTGCCTCCAGTAGGAACGTCTTCCCGGTCCCCGACGGCCCGCACACGACGAGGTTTTCCCGACGGTGGACCCATTCCAGGGTGCGGAGTGCCTGCTGGGTCGGTGCCGGGATCGAGGATGCCTCGGGCTGCCACGCATCGAACGTCTTCCCGGTCGGGAACCCCGCAGCCGCCCTGCGGGTGGCCAGTGCGGAGCGTTCCCTTCCGGCGACCTCCTCGGCGAACAGAGCCTTGAGCACCTCGGCGGGCTCCCAGCGTTGGGCCTTCGCGGTCGCGACGACCTCCGGTGCGTGGCGACGGATGTGGGGCAGCCGAAGCCGCCGCAAGAGGTCCTCCAACTCGGCCGGCAACGGCGGCGCGGACGCCATCGATGGTGTGGTGGTCTTGGTCGTCATCGGGTCACCTCGTTCCCCTCGCGGCTGTCGTGCTGGCTGTCGTGCTGGCCGAGACGTGCCCATCCGGCGGTGCCCTGGGTCAGCGACCGTTCTTCGCCGGCACGGTGCTCGCCAACAGCGGGTTGCCGGGCGTGGTGGTCGAGGATCGAGGACAGATCGGCCTCGGCGAACCGGCCGTGGACGGCGGCGTGGCCGAGTGCCCAGTCGACCTCGACGGGGTCGAACAGCTTGGCCAGGCTGAGGGCTTCGGCCATCTTGACCCTCATCCGCGGCGTGCCCGCCGCAGCGGCCTCGACCAGCCACAGGCGGGCGCCCTCGCCCAGGTCGAGGAACTCGGCTTCCGCTGGGTTCTTCGCTCGCGGCTGCCGGTTCAACGGACCTTCCGGCTGCGGTGGGAAGTGCTCGTCGTTGATCCTCGGCGTGCCCGGCGTCGCGCGCGCGTGGCGGGCGACCTCGGCGGGTCCGTCCTCGCCGACGTGAACGATGACGACCTCCTCGCCGTCGCCGAGTCCTTGGGCACGAACCCACACCGTGGCGCCGAGCAGGGTGTGTGGCACCGAGTACTGGCCGGACTCGAACATCACCATCGGCGTGTTGCCCGGCACTACCCGGGTGGTGCCGAACGCGACTGTGTGCGGCTGTGTCGGGACCGGGTGTAGCCGTGTCCGCTCTTCGGCCAACATCTCGACCGGTGGCCGCTTCGTGGTCCGGTGAGCCCGGGTGTTGACCTTCTGACAGAACGCCTCACACGCCTCCTCGAGCTCGCTAAACGACGCGTACTCCTCACGCAGGTTGGTGTCCTTGGGCACCAGGTCGGCCTTGCTGATCTTCACCGACGACTCGGTGCCGCCCTTGGACGCCGGATCCGCCGGCACACAGGTGTGGACCACGACCGAGTAGTGCTCGGCGAAGGTGACGAGCTGTCCGTTGCGGACCGGGATCCCGGCGATGTGCTCGGTCGTGACGGTCTTCTCGTTGTCGGTCAGCACGTAGGTCGGCACCCCACCCAACCGGCGGAAGGTCTGGTCCAGCGCGGCGAACACGGACGGCATGGTCTTATCGCGCAGCGCGATCACGACCCGGAACCGCGACCACGCCAGCCACGCCACGAACTCGCCGGCGTCAAGGTGGTCGGCGACTTCTATCGCAACTACGAGCAAGGCCTGCCGTCCGAGCTCGCGCTGCTCAACCTCTTCGACCCGACCAACGGCGTGCCGGTCGCGATCATCGACGCCTCCGACATCACCGACATGCGCACCGGCGCGGTCACCGCCATTGGCGCCAAGCATCTCGCGCGCAAGCACTCGAAGGTGCTCGGCCACATCGGCGCGCGCGGCACCTCGTACTGGAACGTGCGGCTGCTGCACTCGATCTTCGAGTTCGAAGAGATCCGCGTGCACTCGCGGCGGCCGCAGAGTCGCGAGGCGTTCGCGGCGCGGCTCGAGCGCGACCTCGGCGCGAAGATCACGATCACCGAGGACTGGGAGTCGTGCGTGCGCGGCGCCGACATCGTCGTCGAGGCGTCGCGACTGGAGAAGCCCGAGCCGAAGCTGAAGACCGCGTGGATCAAGAAGGGCGCCTGCGTGATCCCGTACGGCACGATGAGCGCGGTCGAGCTGTCGCTGACCGACATCATGGACAAGATCGTGATGGACGACTGGGGCCAGGCGAAGGCCGGGCCGCTCGGTGCGCTGCGCGCGCACGTCGATTCAGGCCGGCTCTCCGAGCGCAACCTGCACGCCGAGCTCGGGCAGATCGTCGCCGGACTCAAGCCGGGCCGCGAAAGCGACGACGAGACCAATCTGTTCTGGCACCGCGGCCTGTCGCTGTCGGACATCTCACTCGGTGCCGCGATGCTCGAGAAGGCGAAGCGCATGAAGCTAGGCCAGTCGCTGCGCTTCCGCTGATATCCGGAGCCGGATTCGTGCCGATCGTCAACGCCCGCATGTATTCGGTTACGCCGTCGTGCAAGGCCGACTGGAAGCGCGTGCTCGGCTGGGCGCTCGATCGCGCCGGGCTCGACTGGCCGCTGGTCGACCACGACGCGCCGGCGCCGCTGGCGGCGCTGTGGGCGCGCGACGACCTGGGCGCGGTGATGATGTGCGGGCTGCCGTTCGCGCAGCGCAGCCCGCGGCCGACGCTGGTCGCCGCGCCGAAGCCGTCGCCGGCGCGCTACGGCGGCGCGGCGGCGTACTGCACCGACATCGTCGTCGCCGCCGATGCGCCGTACCGCACGCTCGAAGACACCTTCGGCGGCGTCGTCGGCTACACGCTCGCCGATTCGATGTCGGGCGGCGTCGCGCTGCGTCGGCATCTGGCACGCTACCGCACGCCGCAGCGGCCGCGCCTGTATCGCGCGAGCGTCGGCAACCTGATCCATGCGCGCGGCGTCATCGAGGCGCTGGCCGCGCGCCGCATCGACGTCGGCCCGCTCGACGGCTACAGCCACGACCTGCTGCGCCGCAACGATCCGCGCTTCGCTGCGGAGGTGCGCACGGTTGCCGTCACCGAGCTGCGGCCGATACCGCCGGTGGTCGCCACCGCGCCGATCACGCCCGACGAGCTGGCGCGGCTGCGCGCGGCGCTGCTCGAAACGCGCCATGCGCAGGCGCTCAACGAGCCGATGCAGCGCCTGCTGCTCGACGGCTTCGTCGTCCCCGACCCGACCGACTACGACGTGCTCGCCGCGCTCGCGCGCGCGGACACGACCCCTTTCGAGGAGCTCTGATGAAGCGACTGTTGGCCATCGTTGCGCTTGCCGCGTTGCCGCTCGTGAGCGCGGCGCAGGCTTATCCGGCCAAGCCGATCCGCATCGTCGTGCCGTTTCCGCCGGGCGGGCCCACCGACGTGCTCGGGCGCGTCGTCGGCGACGGCATCGGCGAGGCGCTGCGCCAGACCGTGCTGGTCGAGAACAAGTCGGGCGCGGCGGGCAACATCGGCGTCGACCAGGTCGCGAAGGCCGCCGCCGACGGCTACACGCTCGGCGTGATTCCAGCCGGCAACGTGGCGGTCAACCCGACCCTGTTCGCGAACCTGCCGTACAAGCAGTCCGACCTCGCGCCGGTGACGATGCTGGCGACGGTGGAGAACGTGCTCGTCGTCAATGCCGAGGCGGTGCCGGCGCGCAACCTGAAAGAGCTGCTCGCGCTGGCGAAGCAGAAGCCGGCGGCGCTCAGCTACGCGTCGCCGGGCGCCGGCAGTCAGGCGCATCTCGCCGGCGAGCTGCTCGAGCTGAGCGCGGGCGTGCACATGCTGCACGTGCCCTATCGCGGCATCGCGCCGGCGGTCAACGACCTGGTCGGCGGTCAGGTGTCGATGATGTTCGCGCCGTTCCAGACCGCGCTGCCGCACATCAGGAGTGGCAAGCTGCGCGCGATCGGCGTCGCCAGCCTGAAGCGCTCGCACGTCATGCCCGAGCTGCCGACGATCGCCGAGCAGGGCGTGCCGAAGTTCGAGGCGGTGTCGTGGTATGCGCTGATGGCGCCGGCCGGCACGCCGGCCGACATCGTCGAGAAGCTGAGCGCCGAAGGCACGCGCGTGCTGGCGCGCCGCGACATCCGCGAGAAGCTCGCGGCGCAGGGCATGGAGGCCGCCGGAGGCAGCGCGCAGCAGCTCGCCTCGACAGTGCAGGCCGAAAGCCAGCGCTGGGCCGAGGTGATCCGCAAGCAGAACATCAAGCCGGAATGACCGGCGTTTGCGCAAACCTGCCACGCCCATGAAGATTCAACCCGGCGCACTCGCGCTCGAAACGCTGCAGGCGATCCACGCCGGCGGCGAGACGCTCGCGCTCGACGACACGGCGCGCGCGGCCATCCGCGCGAGTGCCGACGTGGTGCAGCGCGCGGCCGGCGGCGCCGAGCCGGTCTACGGCGTCAATACCGGCTTCGGCAAGCTCGCCAACCAGCGCATCGATGCGGCGCAACTCGACACCCTGCAGCGCAACCTGATCCGCTCGCATTCGGTCGGCGTCGGCACGCCGCTCGCCGGGCCGGTGGTGCGGCTGATGCTCGCGCTGAAGGCGGCGTCGCTCGCGCGCGGCCATTCGGGCGTGCGCGAGGAAGTGGTCGACACGCTGCTCGCCGTGCACAACGCAGGGCTGGTGCCGTACGTGCCGTCGCAAGGGTCGGTCGGCGCGTCGGGCGACCTCGCGCCGCTCGCGCACATGACGCTCGCGCTGATGGGCGAGGGGGAATACCTGGAAGGAGAAACACGCCGGCCAGCGGCCGGCGTGTTGAAGCAGGCTGGCATCGCACCGCTGACGCTGGCCGCGAAGGAAGGGCTCGCGCTGATCAACGGCACGCAGGTGTCGACGGCGCTCGCGCTGCACGCCTTGCTCACCTTCGAGCCCGTGCTCGAGGCCGCGCTCGTGGTCGGCGCGCTGACGGTCGATGCCGCGCGCGGCAGCGACGGGCCGTTCGATCCGCGCATCCATGCGCTGCGCGGCCAGCCCGGGCAGATCGACGTCGCGCAGTACTACCGCGCGCTGCTCGCCGGCAGCGCGATCCGCCGCTCGCACCTGACCGGCGACGACCGTGTGCAGGACCCGTATTCGCTGCGCTGCCAGCCGCAGGTGGTCGGCGCCTGCCTCGACCAGCTGCGCCACGCGGCGCTGGTGCTGGTGCGCGAGGCCAATGCGGTGACCGACAACCCGCTGGTGTTCGCCGACGACCGGGGCGAAACCATCCTTTCGGGCGGCAACTTCCACGCCGAGCCGGTCGCGCTCGCCTGCGACGCGATGGCCGTCTCGATCGCCGAGGTCGGCGCCATCGCCGAGCGCCGCATCGCGATGCTGATCGACGCCGGCGTGTCGCGGCTGCCGCCGTTCCTGACGGCCGACGCCGGCCTGAACAGCGGTTTCATGATCGCGCACGTGACCGCCGCGGCGCTGGCGAGCGAGAACAAGTCGCTGGCGCATCCGGCGAGCGTCGATTCACTGCCGACGTCGGCCAACCAGGAAGATCACGTGTCGATGGCAACGTTCGCGGCGCGCCGGCTGCAGCCGATGATCGCGAACACCGCGCACATCCTCGGCATCGAGCTGCTGGCGGCCGCCGAGGGCATCGACTTCCTGCGCCCGCTGCAGAGCTCGACGGCCCTCGAGCAGGCGCACGCGCTGGTGCGCGCACAGTGCCCGCGCGTCGCCGCCGACCGCTATCTCGCCCCCGACATCGAGCGCGCGACCGCGCTCGTCACCGGCGGCGCGCTGTCGCGCGTGTTCCGCACGCTGCCGGGGTTGCCCGCGTTGTGGACGCCGGCCTGACGCGACACGATCGAAATCTTTCACGCCCACCACCCATCAGGAGCTGCACATGCCCCTCGTCAAGACCGCCATCGTTGCCGCCGCGCTCGCGGTGTTCGCGCCGTTCGTTGCGGCGCAGGAAACCAAGGTCGCGATCGCGATCTCGGGCTGGACCGGCTTCGCGCCGCTGACGCTCGCCAAGGAAGCGGGCCTCTACAAGAAGCACGGCCTCGACGTCACGATCAGGAAGATCCCGCAGAAAGACCGCCACCTCGCGATCGCGTCCGGCGACATCCAGTGCGCGGCCACCACCGTCGAGACCTGGATCGTCTGGAACGCCAACGGCGTCGCGACGACGCAGATCTTCCAGCTCGACAAGAGCTACGGCGCCGACGGCATGGTGGTGAAGCCGAACGTCGCGAAGATCGCCGACCTGAAGGGCAAGACCGTCGCGGCCGATGCGCCGGGCACGGCCACGTACTTCACGCTGGCGTGGATGCTGAAGAAGAACGGCCTGTCGATGAAGGACGTGAAGGTCGTGAACCTGTCGCCGCAGGCGGCCGCCAACGCCTTCATCGCCGGCAACGCCGAGCTCGACGCGGGCATGACCTACGAGCCGTATCTGTCGGCGGTGCGCGCCAAGCCCGAGGCGGGCAAGATCATCGCGACCACGCTCGACTATCCGATGGTGATGGACACCTTCGGCTGCACGCCGAAGTTCCTGGCCGACAACCCGAAGGCCGCGAAGGCGCTGGCCGACGGCTACTTCGACGCGCTCGAGATGATCAAGTCCGATCCGAAGAAGAGCTTCGAGATCATGGGCGCCGACGTGAAGCAGAGCGCCGAGCAGTTCGAGGGCTCGCAGAAGCACCTGCGCTGGCAGGACCGCGCCGCCAACCGGAAGTTCTTCGCCGGCGAGCACGCGCAGTTCAGCAAGGAAGCGGCCGACCTGCTGCTCGAGGCCGGGATCATCAAGCAGGTGCCGGACCTGTCGAAGCTGGCCGACACGCGGTTCATCCAATGAAAGCCATGGCTGCCCAAACTCCCATCGATGCATTGACGCCCGCGCCGCGCGCGCCGGCCGCTGCGGCCGATGGGCCCGTGCGCCGTGCATCGTCGATGAAACCGCTGACGCCGGTCGGCCCCGCGACGCGCGTCGCGCTCGGCATCGCGTTCTTCGTGCTGTTCGTGGCGCTGTGGGCCGGCATCACGCTCGGCGGGCTGGTGCCGAAGACGTTTCTCGCCGACCCGCTGACGATGCTGGCCAGCGGCTGGACGCTGCTCGCCGAACACGGCTTCGCGAAGGACATCGGCATGACGGTGTGGCGCGTCGTCGGCGGTTTCGTGATCGCCGCGCTGATCGCGCTGCCGCTCGGCGTCGCGATGGGTGCGTACAAGCCGATCGAGGCGTTCTTCGAGCCGTTCGTCTCGTTCGCGCGCTACCTGCCGGCGTCGGCGTTCATCCCGCTGCTGATCCTGTGGGCCGGCATCGGCGAGGCGCAGAAGCTCGCGGTGATCTTCATCGGCTCGTTCTTCCAGCTCGTGCTGATGATCGCGGTCGCGGTCGGCAACACGCGGCGCGATCTGGTCGAGGCCGCCTACACGCTCGGCTCGAGCGACTCGAGCCTGATCCGCCGCGTGCTGATTCCGAACGCCGCGCCGGAGATCGCCGAGACCTTGCGCATGGTGCTCGGCTGGGCCTGGACCTACGTGATCGTCGCCGAGCTGATCGGCGCCTCGAGCGGCATCGGCCACATGATCACCGACAGCCAGGCGCTGCTCGCGACCGACCAGATCATCTTCGGGATCATCGTCATCGGCCTGATCGGGCTGGTCAGCGACTTCGCGTTCAAGTGGTTCAACCGGCGGTTGTTCCCTTGGGCACAGCTCGGAAGGTAATTGCGAACATGGCCACCATCCTCTCCATCAAAGGTGTCTCGCGCCGCTTCGCATCCAACGACGGCCGCGAAACCGTCGCGCTGCAGGCGACCGACCTCGACGTCGCCGAGAACGACTTCATCACGATCCTCGGGCCGTCGGGCTGCGGCAAGAGCACGCTGCTGCGCATCGTCGCCGGGCTCGATACGCAGACCAGCGGCGACGTGCTGCTCGACGGCCGGCGCATCGAGGGGCCCGGCGCCGATCGCGGCATGGTGTTCCAGAGCTACACGCTGTTCCCGTGGCTCACGGTGCGCGACAACGTGTGCTTCGGGTTGCGCGAGCGCGGCATGAGCCGCGCCGAGCAGCTCGAGGTCGCCAACCGCTTCATCGCGAAGGTCGGGCTGCGCGGCTTCGAGAACCACTTCCCGAAGCAGCTCTCGGGCGGCATGCAGCAGCGCACCGCGATCGCCCGCGCGCTCGCCAACGGCCCGCGCATGCTTCTGATGGACGAGCCGTTCGGCGCGCTCGACCACCAGACGCGCGAGCTGATGCAGGAGCTGCTGCTCGGCATCTGGGAAGCCGAGCGCAAGACCGTGCTGTTCGTGACGCACGACATCGACGAGGCGGTGTTCATGGGCTCGCGCGTCGTCGTCATGAGCGCGCGGCCCGGGCGCATCAAGCTCGACCGCGCGGTGCCGCTGCCGCACCCGCGGCACTATTCGGTGAAGACGACGCCGCAGTTCGCCGCGTTGAAGGCCGAGCTGACCGAGCAGGTCAGGGCGGAGGTGCTGGCAGCGCAGGAGGCTGCGCAGGAGGCGGTGGCCTGAATCGGCGCGTCGGCGTGTCGCGGCCCGGCCGGCGCGTACGATCGCGTCAGGAGGCAACGCCATGACCGATCTCAACACCCAGCACAACCGCGTCGTCTGGTTCGACGTGCCGGTCGCCGATCTCGACCGCGCGATCAAGTTCTACGGCGCGGTGCTCGCGATCAACGTGAGCAAGGAGTCGTTCGACGGCGTCTCGTTCGCGGTGCTCGAGCATGGCCCCGGCAACGGCGGCTGCCTCGTGCCGGGCGCCGGCGAGGTGTCGTCGACGCAGGGCATCCTCGTCTACTTCAACGTCGACAGGCGCATCCGCGACGCGGTCGCGAAGACCGAGTCGAACGGCGGCAGGGTGGTCCAGCCGATCCACGGGATCGGCCCGCACGGCTTCCGCGCCATCGTGCTCGACAGCGAAGGCAATCGCATCGTGCTGCATTCGCAGAGCGATGCCTGAGCCGCTGCGCTGACGCGGCGCCGCGACCACGCCGGGCAGCCGCCGAACGGCTGCCGGGGTTACGCCGACAGCAGACGTCAGCCCAGCGCCGCCAGCTTCTCCGCCAGCTCGTTCGGCATGTCGACCATCACGTCGTGGCCGCACGGGAACTTGACGACCTGCCAGCCGGGCTTGCCGTCGTACAGCTTCGCGAAGTAGCGGAACGGGCTCGGATCCCAGCCGTCGGCCAGGATGTAGACGCGCTGCTTCACCGCGCTGCCGCCTCCCGCGAGCAGCAGCGGCATCTCGTAGGTGGCGAGCGCCTGCGGCACGCAGCGCCGGTTCACCCAGTCGCGCTTGTCGGCAACGACGTTGAACGCTTCGGCCGGAATCGGCTGCATCAGGCCGCAGTGCTTGTCGAGCGCGGCCGCGTGGAAGCCGCCGATGAATTGCGCCGACACTTCAGGCGGTAGCGCCTTGGGCAGGAGAGCCATCAGCGAGTCGCCGTGCTCCGGCACGAAGGCGTCGAGGTAGACCAGCGACCTGATCTTCGGCGCGATGCGGTCCGCCACGCCGGTGATCACCATGCCGCCGTACGAATGGCCGACGAGGATGACGTCGTCGAGCTCTTCGGCCTCGATGCAGCCGAGCACGTCGCGGATGTGCGTTTCGAGCGTCACGTTCTCGCCCGAGAGATGCGCGCGCTGCCCGACGCCGGTGTGCGTCGGCGTCAGTACGCGGTGGCCGGCCTTGCGCAGCGCGGCGGCGGTGTCGCGATAGCACCAGCCGCCGTGCCAGGCGCCGTGCACGAGGACGAAGTTGGCCATGGTGCCTCCTAGTGTCGGTATGGTGCGGCCAGCGTAGCACTGCCCGGCCGCCGGTTCAATGGCCGCGCTGCAGCGCCGTGCGCAGGGCGTCGGTGGCGGCAAGCCGCCCGACCTCGAAGCCGTTCCAGTTGCGCAGCATGATGTCGCTGAGCCCACGCAGGAACGCCGCGTCGCCGGCGTCGAGCGCCAGCGCCGACTCGACGACGGCGGCCATCGCGGCCTCGGCCGCACGCGTCTGCCCGTCGTCGATCTTGATCGCGACGCCGAGCCCGCGCTCGGGCAGGGCGGCGCAGTAGACGGCTTCGGCGCCGACCTTGCAGAACACGCGTTCGCCGAAGTGCTCGATCACCCGCGTGTCGAACCGGCCGCTGCCGCCGACCATGAATGGCGCCGCGGCCATCGCGTCGCGCAGCCGCCGCGCCGCGCGCGCGTGGCTTTCAGGCAGGCCGACGCCGCTGCCGAAGCGTGCGAAGCCGAGCGCCAGCGCGCGCAGCGGAATGCCATAGGTCGGAATCGAGCAGCCGTCGATGGCGCGCGGCGCGGCATCGAGATCGCAGCCGGTGGCGGTGGCCAGCGCGGCGGTGATCTCGCGCATCACCGGATGCGCGGCGTCGACGTAGCCGCGCGTGAAATCGCGCAGGTCGCGCGCGCCGGCCATGCGGCACGCCACGCAGACGAAGCCGGCGTGCTTGCCGGAGCAGTTGTTGTGCAGCGGGCCGGGCCGCTCGCCGCGCGCCGCCAGCGCCTGCGCGCTCTGCAGATGCGACGGCCAGTGCACGCCGCATTCGAGGATCGTCGCGTCGGTGCCGGCCTTCGCGAGCATCGATGCCGCGGTGCTGACGTGCAGCGGCTCGCCGCCGTGCGACGCGCAGGCCAGCGCGAGCTCGTCGTCCGTCAGGCCGAGTGCGTCGGCCGCGCCCGATTCGACCAGCGGCAGCGCCTGCAGCGCCTTCACCGCCGAGCGCGGAAAGATCGGCCGGTCGATGTCGCCGAGCGACGCGACGACGGCGCCGTCGGCGTCGAGCACCGCGACGGCGCCGCGATGCTGCGACTCGAGATGGCCGCCGCGCGTCAGCTCGACCAGAACGGGATTCACGGGCGCCTCGCGTCGGGAACGGGACGCGTGCATTCTGCGCCCGCGTTGTGTCGAGTCGTTTCGCCGGCGCCGTCGGAGCCCCGCCGCACTCGGGGTAAACACTCTCGGACGACCACTTCCTGCCGACACCCGTGCGCGCTTAAATGCCCGCCGGAACCTTCAGCGTCGCCTGACGCAGACGCGGGTTTCCGAACGACCTCAAGGAGACAAAGTTATGACCCGAAGGCATCTCCCAGTCGTCGCCGCGATCGCGGCCGCGGCCGTCCTCGGCGTGACCTCCTCGGCCCGCGCCGCCGAAGTCGACCACAAGCGCCTGATCGCAGCGGACAAGAATCCTGCCGACTGGCTGACGTATCACGGCACCTACAAGTCCTGGCACTACAGCGGGCTCGACCAGATCAATTCGAAGAACATCAGGAACCTCAAGGTGGCGTGGAGCCACGTGACGCCGAAGTCGACCCGAGGCCTGCAGTCGTTCCCGCTGGTGGCCGACGGCATCCTGTACTACAGCGGCTCGCACAACCAGGTGTTCGCGCTCGACGGCGCGACCGGCAACCTGATCTGGGCCTACAAGCAGAAGCTCAACGAAGACCTGGTCTCGAAGCAGACGCACTCGCCGTACAACCGCGGCATCGCGCTCGGCGACGGCAGCATCTACATGGGCACGCTCGACGGCAAGCTGGTCGCGATCGACATGAAGACCGGCAAGCAGAAGTGGGAGACCAAGCTGGTCGATTCCGAGAAGCTGACCGTCGGCTTCACCGGCGCGCCGTTGTTCGTCAACGGCAAGGTGATCATCGGCTCGCAGGGCGGCGAGTGGCCGTATCGCGGCCCGATCTTCGGTGTCGATGCGGCGTCGGGCAAGCAGGTGTGGCGCTTCTTCACGGTCGGCGGCAACGACGACACCGAGACCGACCAGCGCAAGACCTGGGGCGGCGACTCGTGGAAGACCGGCGGCGGCGGCGGCTGGATGGCCGGCGGCTACGACGCGAAGACCAACACCGTCTACTGGGGCACGGCGAATCCCGCGCCGCTGTACGACTGGGGCGGCGCGGAGTGGAAGACCAAGGGCGCACGCCCGGGCGACAACCTGTACACGACCTCCGTGCTGGCGCTCGATCCCGACACCGGCAAGCTGAAGTCGTATCACCAGGAGCTGCCGCACGACGCGTGGGACTTCGACAGCGCGGTCGGCGAGTTCGTGCTGCTCGAGCGCGGCGGCAAGTCGTACGTCGTGCACCCGAACAAGGGCGGCTTCGTGTTCGTCTACGACCCGCAGCTCAAGGTGCAGAACGTCTGGCGCGGCGTCAAGAACATCAACTTCGTCAAGGACATCGATCCGAAGACCGGCGAGCTGCAGGGCCGGCGCGACATGGCCGAGGGCAAGCACACCGCGCTGTGCCCGTACATCGCGGGCGGCTACAGCTGGAACGCCGGCTCGTACAACCCGGTGACGGGGCTGTACTACAAGGTCGGCAACGAGTGGTGCATGGACCTCGAGGTAGTGAAGACCACGCCGATCCTCGAGCCGATGGCGCAGCTCAACATCGGCTCCAACTTCACCGTCAACAAGACCAACCCTGACGGCAGCAAGGCGCACGGGCACGTCAGTGCGCGCGACCCGATCACCGGCAAGCTGAAGTGGGAGGTGAAGTACGACGAGCCGCCGCTGGCGAGCCTGCTGTCGACCAAGGGCAACCTGGTGTTCGTGCCCGATGCGCGCGGCTACCTGCGCGCGCTCGACGCGAGCACCGGCAAGGAGCTGTGGAAGCACAACAACGGCCAGGGCCACAACGGCGGCATCATCAGCTACATGGCCAAGGGCAAGCAGTACATCGCCGTGGCCACCGGCTGGGGCGGCTTGGCGGGCGACGACTACAAGGTGCTCTACGGCGAGCCGTTCGCCAGCATGCCGACGGACCAGGGCGCGCTGGTGGTGTTCGGGCTGTAGAGCCGACACCGATCCGAAGCAACGGGGCAGGGCGCGGCTCCCTGCCTCTTCTCGGAGGGACCGGCCGCGGGCCGTAGGGTGCACCAATGAGCAACGCTGTGCGTAGTGCGCTCGGAATCTGTGCGCTGGCCGTATCGGCAGGTGCGGCCGGCCAGTACGGCCCGATGTCATCGCGCCAGGCGCCGGCCAGCGCACCGGCGCCCGTTGCCGCGTCGCAACCGGCATCGGCGCCCGGCGCCGCCGGCGATTTCGACGTGGAGAAGCTTTTCGCGAACACGTGCGGGTGGTGCCACAGCAGCGGTGGACGCAGCCCGGGCCGGGGGCCGCAGCTGATGGACACCAAGCTCAGCGATGCCGAGCTGATCCAGCGCATCAAGGTCGGCAAGCCCGGCGCGATGCCGGCCTTCGCCACGGCCTTCAACGACGATCAGATGAAGGCGATCGTGAAGTACATCCGCGACCTCAAACCTGAAGGGGCGTCGAAGTGAAAGCCCGCGCCGTGGGGATGATTCCTGCATTCGCTGTGTGCGCTATGGCTGCGGCACTGGCCGCGGCGCCCACTGCCGCGCGAACGCTGGCCGAAGTGCAGGCGCGCGGCGTGATCTCGATGTGCGCCCACCCCAACGCGCTGCCGCACGCGAGCGACAAGCCCGAGGCGCCGGGCTTCCAGGTGGAGATCGGGCGTGCGCTCGCCGCGGCGCTCGGCCTGCGGCTGCACGTGGACTGGATCATCCCGCGCATGCGCGCCGGTCTGGTCGATTGCGACATGCTGCTCGACACCATCGCCGACCCCGACGCGCAGCGCGGGCCGATCCGGCTCACGAAGCCGTACCAGAAGAGCGGCGTCGCGCTCGCTGTCGGCCGCGGCAACGACTCGGTGCAGCGCTTTCAGGACATCGCGGCCGGCCGCCGCGTCGGCGTGATGATCAACTCGGTGGCAAGCCGGCTGCTCAACCAGCGCGGCCTGTACACGGTGCCCTATGCCTTCGAAGGCGAGATGGTGGGCGACCTGGCCAAGGGCGAGATCGACGCCTGCGCCGTCTCGCCGGCCACCGTCGCGTACTACATTCGCGCGCACCCGGACGCCGGACTGCGCTATGTGCATGCGTACGACAGCGAGCCCGAGCTGCGCTGGAATCTTGCCGTCGGCCTGCGCCGCAGCGACGAAGGCCTGGTCGATGCGCTCAACAAGGCGCTGGAGAAGCTGAGCGAGGACGGCACGCTGCAGCGCATCTACGCGCAATACGGCGTCGAGTACCGCCGCCCGTAATGCGACGGCGTTGATTCGTGCCGGCACACGGCGGCCTCGATCGGGGCCGTTGCAGCGGGTTTGTCCGGTCTGGCGCCAACCTTGCGGGCGCGCATCCAATTCGCCATGCTCCGCTGCCCGGTCGCGCTCATTGCCGCCCCCTTGGCCCCGCGGGCCGTCCTCGCCACCTTGATCGTGCTCGTTGCGGCACATGCGTCGCAAGCGCAGCAGCGCTCGCTCGAGCCGGTGGTGGTGACGGGTAACCGCGTCGAGACGCAGGTGCTCGAAGCACCGTACGCCATCGGCGTGGTCGATGCCGACGAGCTGCGCGCCGGCGGCCTGATGGTGAACCTGTCCGAGACGCTGGTGCGCGTGCCGGGGCTCGTCATCAACAACCGCAGCAACTACGCGCAGGACCTGCAGATCTCGAGCCGCGGGTTCGGCGCGCGCGCCAGCTTCGGCGTGCGCGGCCTGCGCCTGTACACCGACGGTATCCCGGCGTCGACGCCCGACGGCGCGGGGCAGGTCACGCATTTCGACCTCGCTGGCGCCTCGCGCATCGAGGTACTGCGCGGCCCGTTCTCGGCGCTGTACGGCAACAGCTCCGGCGGCGTGATCGCGCTGTACAGCGCGCCGGCCACCGTGCCGCGCGTCGAGCTCGGCTTCGATGCCGGCTCGTTCGGGCAGCGGCAGGTGCGGGCGTCGGCCGGCGCGCCGATCGGCGGCCAGTGGGACGTGCAGGCCCAGCTCGCGCACTTCGAGACCGACGGTTTCCGTCCGCACAGCGGGGCCGAGCGCGACCTGCTGAACTTCCGCCTCGGCCACAACGGCACCAACGACACGGTGACGCTGAACTTCAACAGCCTCGACCAGCCGGCCGACGACCCGCTCGGCCTGACGCGAGAGCAGTTCGATGCCGATCCGCGCTCGACGGCGCCGCAGGCGACACAGTTCAACACGCGCAAGGTGGCGCGCCAGTCGCAGGCCGGCCTGAACTGGCGTCACCGCTACGGCGGCGTGCTGTCGGCCAGCGAGCTGACGCTGTACGCCGGCGACCGCTCGGTCGTGCAATGGCAGGCGATTCCGGTCGCGACGCAGGCGCCGCCGCGGCATCCCGGCGGCGTCATCGACTTCGACCGCACGTACTACGGCATCGACGCGCGGCTGGTCTGGCGCTTCGCCGCCGCGCAGCTCGTCACCGGCGTCAGCGTCGAGACCCACGCTGTCGAGAGATCGCGCGCGAGGCGCTTGCACGACTAGATCTGGCGATCGAGTCGTACCAGCGACGACTCGGATGTTTCGGGGAGCGTCACGGTATTGACGACTTTTCCATCACGCAACACCGTGGCTTGCGGTTCTGGTCCGATCAGTACGAGCTCAATATCCAAACGGCCGGCGTTGTGGAAGGCGGAGACGATGTCGTTGTCCGTGGCAGCGTCGAAGATGGCAACTTCTGTGCATTCCACATTCGTCACGGGCGACTAGTTGGCACTTTCGCTATTAATCGCGGACGCGATGTGCGGGTCGCGATGCGCATGATGGAGTCGGGCGTCGCAGTGGTGCCGGCGGAACTTGCGGATACATCTAATGATCTCCGTCGCGTCGTCGCACGGCAGACGTAGAGCGCTTCTTGCAAAGAGTGTTTCGGTTAGCGGAACCGATCGCGGGCGCTCAAGTAGGGCCCTGACCTAGTGTCACGTGCCATGAGCTCCTCGACGACCGACCACGGCCGCCCAGGAGAACTCGGCGCCTCGTCTCTGGTAGATCTGAAGTCGGCTCGCCAGCGACACGATCGTCCTGCTATCCCTGACCGAGTTGTCCGTTACGGCATCGTTCGCCGACTCAGGGTAGGAGTTCACAGCACGGAGCTGCAAGTAGAGAGCGCTCTTGGCGAGCGCGTATGGCTGCGTCTTGACAGCCTTCCCGACCCCGCTGCGGCGGATGTGATGCTCCGTTCCGGGCTCAGGCCGCTGTCCGTCATCCTTGAGGTCGGTGCGGGGGGAGACGTTGATTGCGCTGCCATCTGTACTTCGACCTCGGGGCCTGCCCGTCGCAAGGTACCGCTGGCCTCTGCGTTGTCGCTATGTGCTGACGGTCGCCACACTGTCGTGACTCAACCGGACCTTCCGGCGCCTCGATCGCACGGCACCGAAGATCAGGCCTGAGAAAACGCGGCTTGCCGTCCTCAGGCCGGTAGTTCCACTCAACGACACCACGCTCTTGTTATTCGATTACGACGGCCGCAGTCTAGTCAGCGTGTGTTCGGTTCTGCGTTGGCGATTGGGTGATGGCGCCTTGTTGGTTTGTGAATCGTTCTCGGCGTCGGCACTCGGGCGTCAGAGGCGGCACTACTCCGCCCCTCGGCGGACATCGAGCCACCCCGCAGGCAGGCGGGCTCTTAGCAGCGCGTGCGAATGCGCTCGTCGTGACGAAATGCGCCACGGACGAGCCTGTACGTCCGAGCAGCGTTCCAGCTCGGTGGGACGCGCCTCGATTTGGGTCATTTAACGCAAACCGTTCCCGCAAGGGGGCCTAGTGGCCTTCGTTGCCTGCCAGCTACGAAGGAGGACGAGATGAAGCCTGCGCAGTTCTCCTACTACGACCCACGTACCGTTGAGGAAGTCCTTCAGTTCCTCGACGAGAAACAGGACGACGTGGTGCTGCTCGCTGGCGGACAGAGCCTGGTGCCTATGCTCAACATGCGGCTGGCCCAGCCTGAATGTGTGGTGGACCTAGGCAGGGTCGCAGGTCTGTACCAAGTCGAGGACACGAACGACTCCATTGCACTTGGGTCGATGGTCACGCTCGCGGCTATCGAAAGAAACGCAGCTCGTGGGAAGGGACGCCCTGAGGGCCTCGGAGATCACTCCTCTCTGGCAGCTCATCGGAGTGGCCACGGTAGTCGTTGTCGCGGCGGTCCCGTGCTACCTCCTGTGCGTGCTATCCAAGGCGCTGGGCGTCTTGCGGGGGCGAAGCGACTGAGATTACGGGAACTGATCTTGCGACGTGGGGTGTCAACAACTACGAGGAAGAGAACCTCCTGGGTCGACAACACGGCTCCGCAAGGCGCTGGGACAGGCCACTCTCGGTGGCAGGTGGGCAGCGTGTTGGCTTCCTCGCTTGAGGTTCTAAGCACACGTGATTGTCCACGAACGCCGTTGCTTGGGCCGAGCGGGGCGTGCGGTTCGTGGACAATCGCTTGAGGGAATGCAGCTCGGTGGTGGCCTCGCGCGGCAACGGGCGCCGTGCTGGCCCGGCCGAGACCGATGCCGACAGGTGCGGTCATCGCCTGCTCCTGACTCCAAGAGTCACTGATTGACGCTCATCTGGCTAATTGGCGAGTCAGGTGGGACCACGTCTCCATGGCGACGCGGATGCTTTTACGATCGGAGATCCAGTGAGTGCTTTACCGCTCAACAGACCGACCCCTGCTACGCCGGCTGCGTTGCTAGTACCGCGTCAGGCAACCTTCGCCCTCTTGATGGTGGCGGCGCGTTTGACCACTTTGCGTAGCCGTGGGTCGGTGGCGTGGGTGTTTCGCCAGATGATGTAGCGGCGGATCATGCTGGCCTGCGCGCGGTGGCTGGGGTGGTCGGTGCCGTCGAGGGCGAAGTAGCGCAGGGCGGTGAACTGGGCCTCGATCCGATTCAGCCAGGAGCCGTAAAACGGAACGTAGGCGAGCTCGACGTTGTTCGCGTCGGCCCAGTCCCCGACCCGAGAGTCGGTCTTGGTGGACAGGTGCGGGCTGTAGTTGTCCAGCACGATCGCGATCCGCACCTCGGGCGGGTGCAGGGAGCGCAGGTAGCGGCAGAACGCGAGGAATTCGGTGCGTCCTTTGCGGGCCACGACGTGACCGTAGAGCCGGTCGGTGGACAGGTCGTAACCGGCCATTAGGTGGCGGACCCCGTGTGGGCGCTTGTAGGTGGCTCGCCGTCGCCGGCGACGCGGCCGGGCGTGATCGCCCGGGCCATCCGCGACCCGCGCCCACTGCCGACCCGGGTGGGGCTGCAGGTTCAGCGGTCCGAACTCGTCCATGCAGATCACCACGTCCGGGTCGCCTTCACCGGCAGGCCTCTTGCCGTCGGCGATCGCGTACAGCTCCAGCACCCGGTTCTTCTTGGCCTCGTAGTCCGGGTCAGTGCTGGTCTTCCAGGTCTTGACCGCCTGGAAAGGAGACGCCCTCATCACGCAGCAGCATCCGCAGCCCCTCGTGAGAGATGTCCTCGACCACCCCCTGCGCCACCAGGTAGTCGGCCAGCTTGGACAGGCTCCAGGTTGAGAACGGCAGCCCGTGATCGCCAGGCCGAGCCAGCGCGATCTGCTTGATCTGCTCGCGTTGGGCGGTGTCGAACTTCGGTGGCCGCCCGCCGGCGTACTTCGGCCCGAGTGAGTCGAACCCGTCGGCGTTGAAGTTGTGAATCACATCGCGCACCCGATCGGGACTGGTGAACGTCACCTCCGCGATCTGCGCGGTGTCCATGCCCTGAGCGGACAGCAGCACCATCTGCGCCCGCCGCCACGTCACAACCGACCCCGAACCGCGGCGCACGATCCGCAACAGCCGGTTGCCCTCGTCGTTGGTGATTTCCCGGACCCGAACTCTCTCGGCCATCGGTACTCCTGGGGGAAGACAGGACCCAACGGTTCGAGCCTGCGGCACTCACAGCCCCGATCAGCGGACCCCGCCCGGCGCGTCACCGGAAGGGCGAAGGTTCAAGGCCGCGGTACTAGACAGAACGTTGCGCAAGCCGCACACTGACGGAGTGCGGTACGCAGAGCGGGATGGCGCCGCCTCATCGGTTCTGGGTCGCTCCTTCGCGCTGCTCTCCTGCTTCGAGGGGCATGAGGGCGAAATACGACTGAGCGAACTTTCACGCCGCACCGGCATGCCGAAGGCGACAGCGCATCGGCTGCTCCAGTCGCTGATTCAGTTCGGAGCCGTAGAACGCGAAGGAAACGGATACCGGATCGGCATCCGACTCTATGAGCTCGGCCAACTTTCCCAACAGGCACAGACGCTACGCGCGACAGCCCTGCCCATGTTGACTCGGTTGCACAGCGCGACTCACGCGACCGTGCATTTGGCCGTGCTCGAGCAGACGGAAGTCGTGTACCTGGACAAGCTAATTGGTCCCATGGGTCCACGCATACCATCGCGCCTCGGAGGACGGATGCCGGCTTATTGCACGGCATTGGGGAAGGTGATGCTCGCCCATTCAGGGCCGGAGACTGTTCAAGCCGTCATTGACGGCGGAATGCAGCGACGGGCACCCCGCACTATCGTGCTGCCTTCGTCGCTAGTCCGCGAGTTTCCCGCAGTGCGCAAGACAGGAATTGCGTATGAATGGGAAGAGTCGGCAGTCGGCGTCGTGTGCGCTGCGGCCGCAGTTCTTGACTCAGCTGGTAAGCCACTCGCGGCCATCTCAGTTTCAGGGCTGGGGAACCAAATTGATCCGCATCACATAGGACCCACGGTCCGGTCCGCGGCGCTTTCACTCGCACGTTCACTTGCCGTCGAGGCCCCCACTGCCGGGATCAGCAACAGTTCGAATTGAGGTCGGCACTGGCTCACGTGAACTGACGAAGGTCAGAGCCAGTTCGCACAGCAAGCTGGTGCGTTGGCCGACTCGGCATTGCGCATGCGATGAAGCCCCATCTCATTTGACGCTACAACCGCTGCACGATCAATCTAGGGACGCGTCATGCATTTGACTCCCGAGGATACCGAGAAGCGGCTGCTCGCGGTGGTGGGGATGGTCGCGCGCGACGGCTTGAGCGCGGGGTGCGGCTCAATCACCCGGAGACTGTCGCGGTGCTGAGTTGCTGGGTGATCGAGCAGGCTCGGGATGGTCTTGGTCTGGGGAAACTGATGGAGACCGGCAGGCACGTGCTGACAGCTGCCCAGGTGCTGCTGGACGTGACGCTGCTGTTGCGCGACATCCAGGTAGAGGCAACGTTCGCGGACGGCCGAAAGCTGGTCACGATCCACGACCCCATCGCACACCAGCCGCACGAGGGGTCGGGTGCCTTGCGACTGTGGACGGGGTGCTCGAGATCAATGCTGACCGGTCGCCCGACGAGCGTGGGACTCTCGTAATCGTGAACACAGGTGACCGGCCTGTGCAGATCGGGTCGCACCTCCACCTTCCCGACGCCAACGTGGCTCTCGAGTTCGACCAAGGAGCGGCTGATGGATTCCGGTTCGACATCCCTCCCGGCACCTCCCGTCGATTCGATCCCGGCGCTTCGCGCGACATGCCGATCGTGGCGCTGCGCGGACGTCGTGTCGTCCCCGGAATCCAGGTCAAGGCGCGAGTCCATGGCTGAGCTGACCCGACCCGGCGCGAGCAGGCCCTATACGGGCCTACGGTGGGCGATCAGATTCGGCTCGGCGACGCGGACCTATGGATCCAGGTCGAGAGGGACCTCACTTTCGGCGGCGAAGAGGCGTTGTTCGGCGGCGACAAGTCCATCCGCGAGCCGATGGCCCAATCGACCGTGCCTCGCAGCGCTGGCGCGCCCGACACCGTGATCACCAACACCGGCAACAACCTGGTCGTGCGGTCCTCGAGCGGGAACGCAGCGCGTCGGCAACCACAGATCGCACGGCGCGGCATCACCAGGCTGCCAGACCAGCCGGTCGGCCTGATCGACCGATCGACGCTCAGGCCACAGCCGATTCACGTTTTCAGAGAACACCGGATCGACCCCGTCCAACCGACCGGCTCGGCCAGCACCGTCGCGGGCATGTCCGGCGTCTGCTCCAACAACGCCCTGCACCCGGCGCTCGACCACCGTGAACAATGTCGGCCCAGGCTTGCGCTCATCCGCGGGCGGCGCATCGGAGTTCACCGCCTTGATCACCGTGCCCCGCGAAACCTCAATCGCGCCGCGATCCGCGCCTTCTGCACCCCCTCAGCAGCCAGCATCCTGATCAGCGCCAAGTCCTCCAAGGTGCTCACTCTCCAATCGTTGAGTATCACTTTTCACCGCCGGAAGTGTTCCCCTTCGAGTGCCGCCGCCAGCTGGTCCGCTGAATGGAACTATTGTATTGCGACCCGCGCTGGATGCGGTCACAGTTGCCATCCACCTAAGGCTGTTGGGAAGGTTTCTCATGGGAACGACGAGCATCGAAGGTAACACCGAACTTCGACGTGAATTCACGTTGTGGTCGTCCTTCGCGATCTCCTTCGCTTTCGTCTCACCTATCGTGGCGCTCTACTCCATTTTTGGTCTAGCAATTTCTACGGCGGGTCCCTCCTTCTGGTGGGGCTTCATTATCGTCTTCGCGGGCCAGTTCCTGGTCGCACTTGTGTTCGCAATGCTCGTGTCAAGGTGGCCATACGAGGGGTCGATAACAGGTTGAGTAGAATGCACGAATGCACGAATCGACTATTAGCCTAGAGGAAGAGCAAGTAATGGATCAAGACCGTGATCTCGTGGAACAATTCATTGTAGACAAATGCTCGGCTCGAGCATTTCCGCTCGACAAGGGGCAGATTCTGAGAGTGACCGCTCACGAGGGCAAACAGGTGGCGGATCTGAAGTTTATCCGTCGCGAGAATATGAAAGAGCAATTCTCGTCCTCCTGGTCTGTGCTGCTAAATACGCTAGAAGGTGTGGGGACCAATCACGCCATTACTAAGCTCTGGTCGAAGCCACCATACGAGAACGTTATGCTCACGGTGGTCCGTGACGATTCCGCTAGGCACTTCCTGAATGGAAGTTGTTCGCGCCGCTGGGCAGAGTTGAGCGGAGGAATGGAGGTTGTCGTTATGGGGGACAAGACCTGCTGGGACCTCTTCGATGACGCGTTGAGGCCTTTCGGGCTCGGCGCCGAGGACACCGACAGCCAAGGAACCTTCAATGTTTTCATGTCCGTTTCGCACGACGATTCCGGTGGGTTGATATTTGAGTCACCGCGGTGCCGACGTGGTGATGCAATAGAGTTCAGAGCCGAGATGGATGTTCTCGTTGCAGCCGTGTCCTGCCCTGATATAAATGAGATCAATGATTTCTCCCCAAAGGCTATGAAATACGAAATCCTCGGCCTGTCGAACGAGGATTGACACCCGGCAATCGTCCCATTTGTTGTTTTCGGACTCGTATTCCTGGGAGTTGAATTGGATCGCCCTGGTCGAGGCGCCGCTGACCTCGTGTCTGGGGGCTAGGTTGCGCGAGGCTACGCGGCCGGTTTCCGGACTAAGCCGGAAGCGGCAGACTGGCGTTTCGCGTCGCCTGCGACAGCTCTGCGACTCTCGAAGCGGGTTGAATCTGCGCAAATTGGGCGATTCACCCAAAGGTCGAAGCCTGGGCCCCGGCCAGGTTCGGCGTTGCGCCGTTGAGGTCGGCAGCGCGCCTGGTTGTGGCTGACGCTGCGATCTTTGAGATGGGGCGTTGAATCACGGAGGGGGTGGCCGAAGCGCCACGGCGGCGTGGGCGTTGGGGGTGGCTTCGTCGGCCAACACGTCCGACCGCGACAACGAGGTGGTCCGTTGGGGCTGCGATCCAGATACGCATGCGCATGGTCGCTGCGCTTGGCGCTGATCGGGCCGTCAACGGTGCGATGACGGGCGGCGCGCGTCTCCAAGGGTGGGCTGTACGAGCCTGAGAGCCATGAGCGGGGCAGGACCGGACGGCGTGCTCGGCGCGGGCTTCAGCGCCGACCGGGACCACCGGGTCACGCTCCCCGCCCAGGGATATGGGATAGCCCCACTCGGCTCGGAGCAGCTCTGGCACGAGCTCGCTGCAGGCCCCGTGGCCGTCGCACCGGGTCCGTGAACGGAGGGAAGTTGGAATGGCACTCTCGCGTCGCGAATGTTCCTTGATAGGTTGGGTGATGGCCTCTAGGTCCTAAGTTGGGAGAGGCGTCGTGGCTGAGCATCCAGTGGAACTGTCCACGGACCAATGTCTGGAGCGGCTCGGGTCTCACTCCGTCGGCCGAGTTATCTTCTGCGCCGACGACGGCCCCCAGATTTACCCCGTCAACTTCGCCGTCGACGACGGCACCATCGTGTTCCGCACTTCCGCGTACGGACCGTTGACCTCCCTTGTTCATCACAACGAGGTCGCGTTCGAAGTCGACGAGTTCGATCGCGAGCACCACCATGGTTGGAGCGTGATCGCGCATGGCCGGGCGCGCGCGCTCGAAGGCGACGAGGCGCACGAGCAGACGACATTGCGGATGCTGGAACCGTGGGCGGCGGGTTCTCGAACACTGCACATCCGCGTCACGCCTCGTCAACTCACTGGGCGTCAGTTCGGCGGCGACCGCTGAACTTCGGAGCACCCACGGTTCCTCTAACGCCGCGCGCGCCCGGCAGCACATCGACTTCGTCATCATGCGTCCCCGCGACAGCGATTTGACCCCCCACTGGACGAGCAGTCAGCACCCGCACAAATAGTTGAGCCATTCTCATTCTGGTCGCCGGACGATTGGTTCTTCGAGGTGCAACTGAGTGATCGCTCGAAGCGCATCTGGAAGACCGGCACGGTGGCGGAGTTCTTGCCACGGTTTGATCGCACGACACACATGAGCCTGCTCGTTCAGACTGGCCTCATCAGGTTGTCGAGGTCCTCGCGCAGCACTCGCAGTCCGCGCTTGCCGCAGGCGTAGGCCGGCAGCTCACCGCTAGCGATGCGCCGGCGGACGGTCTTGACGGACGTCGCGATGTATACCGCGGCCTCCTGGAGGGTCATCCAGTGCCTGTCGCCAGGAATCGGCTGGTCGGGGCGTCGCAAAGAAGAAGACATATCACCGGTCTCCTCTCAGGAAGCGCCGCAGCTCCGCGACGGTGACGTAGAGCCGGCCGTTGCCGTTGAACCGGTGCCAGGTCGGGCCTCGACCGCAACGGCGCCAGTCGCGCACGGTGCACTGCGGCGTACGGATGAAGGCGCAGAACTCCTCGAACAGGATGATGCCGTTGTCGTCCCACTCATCGGGGACGCGGATCGGAGCGATGGTCACGGCCCACCTCCTTTCGTGAATCGACCGCAGGGTTGCTGTCTGTTTGGAGAAGCAACCGCGATCGTGGAACTTCGGACACCTGTCGTCGGACTTCTCGATCACCTAGGTCACGCAGCGGTGCCAGCGATCGCGCGCACGCGAATCTTTCAGCGCCTCATGCCAGTCCCACGTTGGGCGCACTCACCGGATGCAATTCCTCCGGTCTCCGGACCCGCTCCATGAGGAAGCAGCCTGCGAACGCTGTCGACCGGCAAAGGACCCGCGGGCCGTGACGGTCGCTGTCATCCACGGCCAGGCACGCGGCTTGGTCGGGGCTGACGCCCCCGGCCAGGCCCGGTCGACAACGGCCCCAGATCGGTAGACGCCAGCTGTCCGAACCCGGGCGTGACCGGTTGCTTCTCCAGACGAACGTGCCCTCCAACCCGAGCAGGTGATCGTCGATGACCAACACTCTGAAGATCAGCTCGCACGACGAGCTAATCTCGTCTATCCCCCACACGCTGGGATTCACTCCACGGGGCATGGTCTGCCTCGCCTTCGGCGACGGTCCCACCGCGCGCCTCGACATTCCCGAGTCTCCCGAGGAGATGGGTGAGTTCCTCCAGGCGCTCACCGACGTCTACCTCCACCGCCACCACCCTCGCCGCGTCGCCCTCGTAGCGTACGGCGAGGACGGCCGCGCCTGCGTCCAGGCGCTGGCTGCCTTGGGCGAGGCTCTGATCAACAGCGAGGTCCGCGGCCCCGACGTCGGCCCGATGCTGTGGGTCAACGGCGAGGAGTGGACCGACCTTCTCGAAGGCACCCGCGGAACCGTCGACCCCAGCACCCGCGCCCGGATCGACGCGGAGTTCGCCCTGATGGGCCGGGTCATGCCCGTCGGCCGGCGCGAGGACCTCGCCGCCGCGATGCAGGGCGATCCAACCGCGGTTGCCGACCACCTGCCTGCCGCCGAGGCCCGCGCACTCGACATGGATGTGGCCACCACCCGGTCCGAAGTCGAGTGGCTGGGCGCACGGCTCGACCACTTCCGCCGCGATCGGGAGTACCTCTCCGACGACGACGCGGCCCGGGTCCTGGCAGTGCTCCACGACAGCGGCGCCCGGGACGCGGCGGTGTTCAGCATGAGCCGGAAGGACGCGCCCGTCTTCTCGGAGTTCTGGCAGGACCTCGTGCGACGGGCGCCGAGTGAGGTGCGTGACAGCCCGGCGACGATGCTGGCGCTGAGCTCGTTCCTGGAGGGCAAGGGAGCCCAGGCATGGACCGCCCTCGACCAGCTCTCGGAGAGCGACCCGTTGGCGGACCTGGTGGCCGCTGCCCTCGATCAGGCCGTGGACCCGCGTGAGTGGGACCGTGCGGTGCCCGCGGCGGCGGGTGCTCTGATGCAGCAGGCGGCATTGAGCGACACGTTCGCGCAGGAGCGCCGTGCCCACGACCGGGACGCCCGAAACGCCCCCGGCGTCAACGGTGCCGGCCCGGAGTCGTCGGCCCCGGGCCGCTGAGATGGACGGAGGCAGACCCGTGCAGAACACTCGCTCGCGACTGGAGAAGCGCCTCGCGAAGCTCCTCGCCGCCACTCTCCCGCTCGCTGCTCGGCACACGGCGGGACGCACCAAGGTCGACTTGGTCTACCTCGCCGAGGAGACCAAGACCGCTTGAACAGCGGCCTGTGTGAGTAGGCCAACGCCGCGGTTGTCAAGGTTACGGCCGGCGACCTGTGGATAGATATTCGCTATCCACAGGCCGTCGGCGGTGCGGTTGCGCTGTCGTTGGTTCGGCACACACTCAGAGTGGAAGTGTCGGCACGATCGGGTCGTGCCGGCTGGGCGCGGATTCGTGAGGGTCCCGCCGCCCACGAGGGGACGTGAGGAACATGCGGACGTCGACCAAGCTGATCCGCCTCTGCGCCGTCGTGCCGGCCGGTCTCGCCGGCAGTTTCGTCGCGGTCATCGGCCTGGGCTTTCTGCCGGGCGCGGGCCTGGTGTTCGCGTTCCTGGGCACGCTGGTGATCTCGGTCGTGTTGGCGTGCGGGTGGTGGGAGGCTCCAGCTGCCCGGGTCTTCGGGTTCGCCCGCGGCCTTCGGCCCGGGCAGCGCGCCGTGCTCGAGCCGACGCTGGCCCTGGTCGAGAGGCTGGAGCTCGCTCCCGGGCGGGTGCTGGTGCGGCTGACCGACACTGACGGGCTTCCTGCTGCTCCGATCGGCCGGGACACGGTGATCGTGGAGCAGTGGCTGGTGCAGGGCGTGTACGAGCGCCGGCTGACGGCCGCGGATGCTGCGACGGCGATCGGGCACGCGGTAGCGAGCCAGCGGGTCGGGCCGTCCCGGTTCGATCTGGCGGCGCGGCTGTGGGCGTTCCCCTGGACGCTGGTGTTCGTCGTCATCCGTCAGGTCGCGCGCATCTTCTCGTGGGTGCCGGCGGGCGGGTTCGCGTGGCACTTGCGGATCGTGATCGGTGTCGTCGCGGTCTTCCAGGGCTTCCAGCCGGGCGGAAATCCCACGCTCGGTGGCGCGACCGGTGTGCTGGTCGCGATCAGCTACGTCGCACCAGCGGCCGACCGGACCTGGCGCGCCGTGGTGGAGCGCGCCGCCGACCGCATCGTGGCCCGGCGTGGCCTCACTGATCCCCTGATCCACTTCGTGCAGTGGCGCCAAGGCGCCGACTCGATGGAGCGGGTCCACCGCATCCGAGCGGCTGCGGCCGATCGCCGCGCATGGACGCCGACCGCCGAGGTACCGGCGCCCGAGGAAGAGGCCGGTGGGCGGGTGTTGACCCACCCCACGGCCCTCAGGTGAGCCGGCAGGCCCCGTCGTGGATGACCTGCACCTGGAAGCCGACCGGATCTTCGGCCCCTGCAATGATCCGACCTGCCCAGGCTCCAGGTCTACGGCCGAACACGACACTCGCCTCGACTTGGACTGGACCGGACGAGTTCACCTTCGACTCGTCACGGACGCCGAGGATCGCACCTCGGGAGCCGACGACGCGTAGAGGCCTGCTGGCCTACGGCTGTTCCCGGACCCCCGGGGCGGCATGGCGTCGATGACCACCATGACGCTGCTCAGTAGTGCTCGTTGCTGGGCAGGGTAAGCCGATGGTCGACCGCCGGCGGGAGGGCCGGCATGTCCTCGGTGATGACCCACGTCCAGACGTCGATGCCGGTGGCGATCTCCGCGACCGCTTCGCGGTTGTCGTCCCTGGTGAGCAGGAACGCGGCAGTGGGTGTCTCAGTGTCCGTGAGAACCAGGGAGGCCATGGGCACATCGGGGGCGAGGTTGTACCGCAGCGACTTGGTGAACCGGCGGCGTGCATCGAGCGCGGTGTCGACCAGCAGCTTGTCGAACAGCGACTCATACGGCAGCCAGTTGCGGTCGGTCATGACCAGCGAGATCTCCTCCGCGGTGGCGAGGCCGGCCCGGCTGACGGAGAAGGTCGCGATGACGATCAGGTGGCCCTCGTCGTCGGTCTGCCACAGCTCCATCTCGTCACCGAACCGCTTGTTGAGGCGGGCCAGGAGCGTGTCGTCGACCGTGAGCGGCGCGTCGGGCAGGTGCTTGATGACCAGCTTGTGCCCGAACCGGGCTGGGTCGATGGCCTTGAGCTCACCGATGAGCATCATGAACTGCTGGGCCGAGCCGTGCTGCTGCATCGGCGCCCAGGCCGAGAGCCGCCGGGCGGCGATCTCAGTCTTCTTCTCGACGTTGAAAGGCTCGGGGATGTACAACCTGGTGGCGAGCGGCTTGCCCTTGGTGAACTTTCCGCGGGCGGCCTGGCGCAGGTACCACGACACGACCCGCCAGTTGCGCTTGCCGCCCATGCCGGGCGACCAGGTCGCGAGGTCGGCTTCTTGCCACAGGTAGTGCAGGACCGCGCGGAGGGTCAGCCGGTTCGGGTCCGCGGCCACGGAGTCGGACACTCCCCCGCCGCCTGCACCGGTCGGGGCTGCTCGCTCGGCCTTGGACATGCGGAACCCGAGCTCGATGGCGGTCAGGCCGCAGTCGGCTTCCTCGGTGATCGCGCTGCCGAGGACCTGCCCGAGCCCGGAGAGCTCGTCGGGCGGCAGGTAGGAGGCGCAGCGGTGCGCGTGCTCGAGACCGGAGTCGGGCATCCGCTTGATGACGTATTTCTCGGGTCCGACCTTGGCGACGTACATGGCGACCCCGTCGTTGCGGCACATGCACAGGGGCCGGACCCGCTCGGTGTGCGCGGCCGCGAGGAGCTGCTGCGCATCGGGATTGTTGGTTTGGGTGATCCGGTGTCCGTAGAGCTCGAAGGTCCGCCGGTCACTGGCATGCTCGCCGGTCGGGTCTGCCCGGCCCGGGGCTGGGCTCTGTGTAGTGGTCATGCCCGGAAAGGCAACGAGCCACTGCGCGGATCGGACGCCTCGCGCACGTCCGGTGGTTTGCGTTCCACAAAATTTCTCGCCGAGGTGTCCGATCCGCGACCCCGGTGGCTGCCTTTCGTGGTGAGGGCGGGGGTGAGCCCTGGGCTGGTGCTACGGCCGACGTCCTCCAAAGGGTTGGAGGTGCCAGGCGTGGCGCGACGGCGTGCGAGCGTTGACGACTCAGATCAGCTGGCGCTGTGGTCCGTTCAGGTGTACCGGTATTTCACCGAGTCGAGCTTCGACATCTACCTGGGGCAGACGGTGGAGCGGAAGGCGAATTTCATCCCGCGCAGCTGCTGTCCACCGGTTCAGGACTGCCGGGTGCACCGTGCTCGCCTGTTCTGTTCCACTGGGTAGCGGGGTCCCGCCTGCTACCGACCTCTCTCGAAAGGACACACGTGATGGCTGTTCCCACCACTGCTCGTTCTGGTGACGTGTACGACGCGGCCCCGGACTTCGCCTACGCGGTCTCGCTGCTCGCCGCGCTCGAGGACGCGACCGGACAGGACGAGCACTCCACGGTGCTGCCGTTCCTAGGTATGGCCCGCGCCGAACTCACCGACTTCGGCCAACGCCGACCCGCCGGCTACGTCCCCGTGCAGGTCGGCGACCTGCGGTCCGGGCTGGCCGACCTCGAGCAGCGCCTCACTGCCCTGCTTGAAACATCGCAGGTGCTTCAGCGCAGCCTCCGTCTCGACTCCGCGCGCAGGCTCCTGCGTCGCGGGGTCGCCGCGGTCTGCCCCTAACTGGAAAGCAATGAAACGACTAGTATGCATTGAATTGCCCTTGCCGAGCTGGTTTAGGAAGCAATGAAACGACTAGTAGGTGTTGAAACATGACGCGTGACCGCAGGGCGAATCCGTTCCGCCCCGGCTTCGGCAGCAGCCCTCCGAAGCTGGTGGAGAGTGACCACCACCTTGAGCTGTTCGGTGAGGCCCTGGACTCCGGCCCGGGCGCCTACGGGCGGATCCTGCTGCTGGTCGGGCAGCGCGGCACGGGGAAGACCGTGACGTTGAACGCGTTGGAGGACATCGCGGGCCCGAAGGGGTGGTTGGTGATCTCGGAGACCGCGACGAAGGGTCTCGTCGACCGGATCGCCAACGACAGGCTGCCGCGTTTGCTACGTGATCACGACCCTCGACCGACCACGTCTCACGTCACCAACCTCGACCTCCCGCTGTCGGCGGGCGGCGTTGGCCGCGAGGTCAGCAACAAGCACACCCCCGTGCCGACGCTGCGATCCCAGCTGGAGGATCTGACAGACATCTTGCGCGACACCGGCGGCGGAGTCCTGATCACGTTGGACGAGATCCACAAGGGGGTCTACGACGAGCTCGAGGCGGTGACGACGACCCTGCAGCACGCGGTGCGGGAGCGGCGCCAGGTCGCGTTCGCGGCAGCCGGTCTCCCGGGCAGCATGACCGCGCTGCTCCAGGTCGAGGATGAGAAGGACCCTTCCCCGTTGACCTTCTTGCGCCGCTCCGTGCGGGTCGACCTGGGCAGCTTGTCGGACGCTGATACCGCGCGTGCGTTTCGTGACCCGATTGACGCCACGTGGGCGATCTCCGACGACGCGCTGGCACTGGCGGTGGTTGAGTCGCACGGATACCCGTACATGGTCCAGTTGGTCGGCTACCACACGTGGCGTCACGCGGACGCCGGGGCTCCGAGGCTCGAGGTCGTCGACGTGCAGGCAGGACTCGACGAAGCCCTCCGCGATCTGCGACGGCAGGTCCTCGATGAGGCGATGAAACCGCTAAGCGCCAACGACCGGCGGTATCTGGCTGCGATGGCCCAAGACCATGATGAGGTCAGTTCGACCCGGAAGGTAGCGCAGCGGTTAGAGGTAGCGCCCGACTACGCCAACAAGTACCGCGAGCGCCTCATCGATCGCGCCTTGATCAGCGGCGAAACCCGCGGCGTCGTGGAATGGGCGATTCCCATGCTCGCCGACTATGTCCGCGACCTCACCAAGGATCCTGTGGCTGCCGAACATTGGATCCGGACGGGCCGCACCACGGACCTCTCCTCGCCCCCAGCACGCGCTGCCGACGACCTCGGCAACCTGGGAGCGAAGATCAACGAGCTCCGGGCGAGGCGCGGCCAAGCCCGCGACTGAAGAGGAGCACCGCTCGTCCGACGGGGCCGATCGTCCCGACACCACACGCCGGGATACCGGCGCTGAGCCGGGCCACGATTCGCACCCGATACACGCGCCGACGTGGGCCCCACCGACGCCGCACGAGGGCGTAGTCCACTTCTGCAGGCTGGCGAGTCCGCGCGGGCACACCCTATAGGCACCCACCGCAGGGATCCGTCGGCCCGCGCCCGGCTTCGGCCCGTGGCCGATTCGCTGAGCTTTGGCTGCTGCGACTCGCCACGAGCCCAAGGCCCGTTCCCCCTCCCCGTTTCCCCCGGGGGGTTGGAGGTCGGTTCGTAGCTGACGCTGGCGCCGTGTCAAGGGACAGTAGGAACTGCCCAGGGGCGGTCGTGAGACCTGCCCGCTGACGGTCACGAGAACTGCCCGGTGGTGGCCATGGGATCTGCCCAGTGGGCTTGCGGCCACCACCGACCAGAGCACTCAGCTCAAGGGACTCACCCCTCGGCCGGCGAGTGCCTGGGTAAGTCGCACGGAGTCTCCGCTGGTCTGGCACACGTGGGCGTGGTGCAGTAGCCGGTCGACGGTGGCGGTCGCCAGCGTCTTGGGCATCAGCTCGTCGAACCCGGACGGGTGCAGGTTCGAGCTGATCGCGACCGACCGCTTCTCGTAGGCGGCGTCGACGAGCCGGTAGAGCCCCTCGGCGGCATCCTGGGCGACCGGCAACAGGCCGATGTCGTCGACGACAACGAGATCGGCGCGCAGCACACGGGCGATGGCCTTGGACACCGTGTCGTCGGCACGATGGCGGCGCAGCAGGACCCCGAGGTCTTCCAGGGTGAACCAGGCGACCTTCAACCCGGCCTCGACGGCTTGGTGACCGAGTGCCTCCAGTAGGAACGTCTTCCCGGTCCCCGACGGCCCGCACACGACGAGGTTTTCCCGACGGTGGACCCATTCCAGGGTGCGGAGTGCCTGCTGGGTCGGTGCCGGGATCGAGGATGCCTCGGGCTGCCACGCATCGAACGTCTTCCCGGTCGGGAACCCCGCAGCCGCCCTGCGGGTGGCCAGTGCGGAGCGTTCCCTTCCGGCGACCTCCTCGGCGAACAGAGCCTTGAGCACCTCGGCGGGCTCCCAGCGTTGGGCCTTCGCGGTCGCGACGACCTCCGGTGCGTGGCGACGGATGTGGGGCAGCCGAAGCCGCCGCAAGAGGTCCTCCAACTCGGCCGGCAACGGCGGCGCGGACGCCATCGATGGTGTGGTGGTCTTGGTCGTCATCGGGTCACCTCGTTCCCCTCGCGGCTGTCGTGCTGGCTGTCGTGCTGGCCGAGACGTGCCCATCCGGCGGTGCCCTGGGTCAGCGACCGTTCTTCGCCGGCACGGTGCTCGCCAACAGCGGGTTGCCGGGCGTGGTGGTCGAGGATCGAGGACAGATCGGCCTCGGCGAACCGGCCGTGGACGGCGGCGTGGCCGAGTGCCCAGTCGACCTCGACGGGGTCGAACAGCTTGGCCAGGCTGAGGGCTTCGGCCATCTTGACCCTCATCCGCGGCGTGCCCGCCGCAGCGGCCTCGACCAGCCACAGGCGGGCGCCCTCGCCCAGGTCGAGGAACTCGGCTTCCGCTGGGTTCTTCGCTCGCGGCTGCCGGTTCAACGGACCTTCCGGCTGCGGTGGGAAGTGCTCGTCGTTGATCCTCGGCGTGCCCGGCGTCGCGCGCGCGTGGCGGGCGACCTCGGCGGGTCCGTCCTCGCCGACGTGAACGATGACGACCTCCTCGCCGTCGCCGAGTCCTTGGGCACGAACCCACACCGTGGCGCCGAGCAGGGTGTGTGGCACCGAGTACTGGCCGGACTCGAACATCACCATCGGCGTGTTGCCCGGCACTACCCGGGTGGTGCCGAACGCGACTGTGTGCGGCTGTGTCGGGACCGGGTGTAGCCGTGTCCGCTCTTCGGCCAACATCTCGACCGGTGGCCGCTTCGTGGTCCGGTGAGCCCGGGTGTTGACCTTCTGACAGAACGCCTCACACGCCTCCTCGAGCTCGCTAAACGACGCGTACTCCTCACGCAGGTTGGTGTCCTTGGGCACCAGGTCGGCCTTGCTGATCTTCACCGACGACTCGGTGCCGCCCTTGGACGCCGGATCCGCCGGCACACAGGTGTGGACCACGACCGAGTAGTGCTCGGCGAAGGTGACGAGCTGTCCGTTGCGGACCGGGATCCCGGCGATGTGCTCGGTCGTGACGGTCTTCTCGTTGTCGGTCAGCACGTAGGTCGGCACCCCACCCAACCGGCGGAAGGTCTGGTCCAGCGCGGCGAACACGGACGGCATGGTCTTATCGCGCAGCGCGATCACGACCCGGAACCGCGACCACGCCAGCCACGCCACGAACAGAACCGTCTTGACGCCGTCGACGACAGGTCCGTCGCCGTAGTCGTACTGCAGCCACATCCCCGGCTCGGTGACCCAGGGCCGGTGGACCCGCACATGTCCTGACCGGTATGACTTCTTCACCGATGCGACCGCACGACGGGTGGTGCGCTCCGAACCCTTGTAGCCCATCGCGAGCAGCTTCTCGTGCGCTCTGTCGGCACGGACCTTGCCCTTGGACCGCTCGACCCACTCCTCGACCTTGGGCAGGTACTCATCGATCAACTGCGGCCGAGTCACGGCCTTGTCCAGCTCACCCCCGGCAGCACGGCGGTCCACGTAGTGCTTGACCGTGTGGTGCGAGCATCCGGCCAGCTCGCCGGCATCACGCAACGACCCTGTCAGGTCGTAGGCATCCAGGATTTCCATGATCTCCTCGGCAGACTTCAAGTTGTCCCTCCTCAGGGCGACGGGCGCTTCAGCACCGCCGATCGCACCTGAGGAGGGGCCTCAACCGTCGGAGCCGGTGAGGCAGACGACGTCGTGTCGGGCAGATCCCATGACCGCCACCGGGCAGGTTTCATGTCCGCCAGCGGGCAGTTTCGTGGCCGTCTCCGGGCAGAATTTCATGGCCGCCGACAACTGGTAACGGGACGTGTTGAACTAGGACGAGTAGACCACCTATCTCAGAGGCCCGACGTCGTTGAGCCCGGCTGGGAAATAATGGGGCTCAAGCGAAGGCAGGGCCACCGAAGTACAACCGAACTCGAACCGAGTACTGGCACGCGCCGTCACCGATAGGGATAGTGCCGCTGACATATACGTCGCCGATGGAGACAGCTCCAGCATCGCGGGCCCTACGGAGTACAGCCTCGTTTATCTGCTCGCTGAGTTCGGGCCCATTCAATTGAGCCGGCAGGATGAAGCGGAACATCGCCTCGTTGCTCTTCGCTCCCACAGGACCATTGTGCGCCGTCCGGAGCCAAGCCGTGCAGGCGTCACCCCGATCAGACATGAAGTGGATGACCAGGCCGAGGTGCGCTTGGTGCAAAGCTCGGCTATCCTGCCATGTCTTGACCTTCCTCGGACATGTCCATACCGGTGAGACGCTTCCATTCCGGAGGAATGTGCAGGGCCACGATCTCTACCTCCTGTTTCGCCCCGAGATCTGGCCTGACTTGGTGAGTATCGGTCCAGCGGATTGGTAGCGAAAAAGTGGTGTCGATGTACAGCTCCGCCTCTGCGGGGGAGGTGTCACGGTTGAGGTGCAGGAGGTAACCGTGCTCGGTGGACTCGGCGCCCTTCATTCTCCACTTATCTCCCGGGCGCCCCCAGATCGGGAATCTACTCGGTGTCATCATCTTGATGAGCAGAGGCCAGTGGTCGAACCCTGATGGTGGTTTGGGAGGGATGAGCTGCCCGTCGTCATCGACCAGCTCCTGTCCGGCGCCACTGGAGTAGCGGCGGGTTTGCGCGGACTTGGTGTCGCGCTGAGACCATGAACCGAGCTCGTTGTCGATGGAGAAGTGCACTGTATCGACGCGGTTCGGCGGGCCCGCTATGTCGTTCTTGGGCCACCGTCGGTACTCGGCGGTCCCGGATATGCGAGCACATTTCTCGGTGTTCTGCAGCAGGCTGATCGCAGCTAAAGTGTCTTCTAGTGTTATCGCCATGCTCATAGCCTGCCAGAAAGGCGAATCGAAGGTTGTTTCGTCGTCTTTCTGGTCCGAGGTTTGCCGCGATTCTCTCTCGACATTCTTAGCTCCATCCCGGCCGCCAATAGTAGCCTGACATATCAGTACCGCGAGTTTATGAACGGCATCGGCCGCAGAAGCAGTTCGAGCTACACAACCCTAGCCATCAGCGTCAATCATCGCTACGTATCGGGCATATGTGGCTGCAGACGCCACCGCATGTCGCTCGATGGTGGCAGGGGAGTAGCCGAGAGTGTCGGCGAGGATTGCGGCGGGTGCGAGCTTGGTGAGTTCGTGCAGGGTGCCGAGCCGGGCGGCGCGGGTGCCGAACGTCGACTTCAGGCGGTTCCGCAAGTGGCCCGGGTTGATGTGTTGGCCAGGGATATAGCCGCGGAACACCCAGCGCGTACTTGGGTGGGCGGCGGTGTTCCCGAGGTCTCGTTCTCCGGCGAGATATCGGAATGGTTCGTCGAGCGGTGCGGGAAGAGCGATGGCGATGTCGCCGAGTGTGACGGTCACGAGTTCGTCTGAGACTATGACGTGGTCCCAGGTGAGTTTCACGACCCGGTCGATCTGTTGGCCGAAGACGAGCACCAGGATCGCCGCGGCTCGATCTCGCGGATTCAGTGCGGGTTGGTTTGATGTAATGCCATCGACGACGTCTTGCTGGGCCTCAGGGCTCATCTTAGAGCTTGTACCACGACGATGTGGTGTCATTGTAAGGTCCCGAGCGACCAGCTTTGTCTTGACTGCCCACGCGAGGAACCGGATGGCGAACTCTCGCGTGCTCGGGCCTTCGGCCTGCCACGCGTCCAGATCCGCTTGGGATAGATCGTCGATCGAGATGTCCCGGTCGGTGAGCCAGTTGAGGAATTCGATTGTGACGGAAACGGTTTGCTTCGACCGCAGGAACGTGCCGTGTGACACCGACTCCATGCAATACATCTGCCGCAGGTGATGCCAACGAATGTACCGGGTCGCGACTTCCCGGTGCTCGGACGACTTCAGCCGGTCGAGGGCTTCATCGGACCAGTCGATGTAGCGGTGGAGTAGTCCGTCTCTGGGCGGCAGGATCTGGTGGGTGACCAGGAGTTCTCGGACGTATTCTCGGGTGCGCGATCGGGGGAGTTGGTCGATGACGTCGTGGGAAACGAGCGGTGTGCGGGCCAGCTCGGTGAGGAACGCTGTGACATGTTCCTGGTTGATCCAGGTCAGACCGCTGTTGGCCCGTTTCATCGACTTCAGGGCAGCTGCAAAGGGTTTCAGTTCGTCGTTGATGCTAGCAGTCTCTGGATTCGTCAGTAGTCGGTCGACGGTCGCCCTCAGGACGCATCGCCAGCAGCATCCCTGTGCGTACAGTTCTTCCTCGGCGCCGCACTCAACGCAGTCGACGTTGAGTTTTATGCCCGCGCATTTGCGGCACGCCTGCTGGCCGTTGATGATTCCCGGCAACACCCCGTCGTGACCGCACGCGCATACGCCTCGAGTTCGTTTGGCTGCTTGGTAGCAGTAACCGCACACTCCGAGGCCCTGCCAGGTGACGACACATTCTCTGTGCTCACCGCAGCGATCGCATGGAACTTCCCACCGTTGTGGGTCTTCAGGTTTACGTGGTCTTGCCATCGTCATCATCGCTACGGACGACTCGGATCCGGCGGGCAACCGAGCGCTTGTCGCTGATGCCTAGGTCGGCCGGGTTGGCCGGTGCGTCGGCCGTGGCCGCAGCTCGGATCTCGACATATGGTTCGAAGAGATCGTTGGGTGTGCATTCAAGGATGTCGCACAGCGCGGCGAAGGTGCGCGCAGGGATCCGCTCGGGTGTGCCTGTCACCAATCGGTGCACTTGTGCGTTTGATAGGTTGATTCCGCGGGACTTGAGAAGCGGGATGAGTTCCGTTGTCTTCCAGAGGTTGTGATCGGCCATTCGTTGGCGGAGATTCCAGCGATAGCCGATTCGGCGTTGCTCGCTCACGTGTCCTTCCCGGTCCTTCTTTCGTCACGTGTGACGATTCGTTGCTGGATCATCCGTTGGATGGTCTTTTGTTTGAAGTCTGCCGAGACTGAGGTGTAGAGCGCGGTGGTGGATGAGTAGGCGTGGCCAACTTGCTGCTGGACAAACATAGGATCGTATCCGGCCTCGAGGAGATGAGTGACGTAGGAGTGGCGCAGGCAGTGCATCTTCAACTCTGTCGGTAGCCCAGCCAGTTCGCGGACCGCAGTGAAGGTGCGATTGAAGTTGCGGATGCCCGTGGCGCCAGCCCGTTCCGACGGCCACAACGAGGCCGAGCGGTCCGCAGTGGCGAACTGTTCGCGACCCTGCGGCGAGAGCCAGTGATCGAGAAGATCGACCACCCAGTCAAACTCAGGCACCGTGAGAACAGTGCGACGGCGCGGTCCTGACCCCGACATGCCTTTGGCGTAGCGGATCTGAACGGCGCCATAGCGGCCGTACTTGTCTACGTGCGGATTTGGGCCGAAGTCGTGGTAGTCGAGCATGGAAAGTTCCCGACGGCGCAAACCGTAGGCGTAGCACACCTTGAACGCGGTGGAGTCTCGCATCAGTGGGAGCCAGCGCTTCGAGCCCTTGGCGAACTCTTGATCGACGAGGTCATCGCAGGTGTCGAAGAATGTCTGCAACTCGGTCTGAGTGAAGCTGCGCCGGTCCGCTGGGATGGCGTCATCGGTCTTGTGGCGCGGCGTGTTCCACTCGAACACGACTTGGGCGGGAACGTCGTCAAATACTTTGCTGCAGAACGCAGCCCACCCATACCTTTCGTCAGTGACGTAATAGCAGAAGGACCTGATCGTGCCAGCGTTCGCGCGCAGCGTCGACACCGAGACGGCTTTCGGCCCGGTTCGTCGATCAGCCAGGAACTCATCGACATGGATCGGCTGCCAGCCCCACGGATACTCGTTGGAGTGCTCCTGGAACCGAGAGACCAGGCCGCACGAGGACCGAATGAACGGCACACCGAGCCCACGGGCCAGCATTTGCGCTCGCCAGCCATCGAGCATCGCCTCAAAGACTCGGTCCTCGGGTCGCAGCAGCCCGACGACGCCGTTCGACAGGAACTCTGGCAGCCGACCTGGAACACTCTGCATGAACGCAAGTGTAGCGCGAGAATCTCTCATCTGTTTGCATAAACCGATGTCGATCTGGGGATCAGGCTCGTGGGCCACCGTCCGGCAGCAAGTCGTCACCGGCCACAGGCAGCAGTTTCGCTTGAGATCCAATGGGACGAGTTCTCTCATCTAGTTGAACTCGACCTTCTTTATCGCCGATAACAGAGATTATGTCAACTAGTAGTTCGGTCACTCGTATATTCTGCGAATAGCTCCTCTGTTTGTAACGGACCCTCGTCTCGCCGAAAGCTACTGCGACCTGCATGAACACGCTCAGTCCGTGCCGTGGCGGATGCTTGCGGCGAATGAGAGCATGCGACGGACCTACTGCACGCGGACGGCTGTGACCTGGGTTTACGTCGGCATCTGTTGCGGTTTCTGCTCTCTGACTGCAAAATATGCAGGCCGACGAAGGGTGGATACGTGGATCGACGAGATGTTGGTGGACGGTTGATCTACCTACCGTCCGCCCCGGGTCCGGTTCTCGCCGAGGCGTTCCTCGATGACGTACTCGCTGGCTGGAGACGTGCACAGGCCACCCAGAACTTCCGCGCAGGCACTGCCGATCGACGAGTCAAACTCATCCACCGCATGGTCGACTTCGTGGGATCCCCACCCTGGCAGTGGTCCCCGCATGATGCCGATGAGTTCTTCGCACATCTGCGCGGGGTGCGGAACCTCTCCCACGCAACGATCCGTGCTTATCAATCCGATGTCAGGCTGTTTCTGGACTACGCCACGAATCCCCTCTACGAGTGGAACGAGAACTGCGGGAGGCTTTTCGGGACCGTGTTTTCGCAGGTGATCAACGACTTCAACCGCGCCACGCACGTGCAGACCAACGATACGCAGGACAAACGTCGACCATTCACCAGAACAGAACTGCAGCAGTTCTTCGACCTGGCCGATCTCGAGCCGGAACGCATCCTCAACTCAGGACGCAAAGGAGCCCTCGCCGCGTGGCGCGACGCGGTGGCGTTCAAGGTCTTGTACGGGTGGGGCCTGCGAGCCGGTGAAGGACGACAACTCCAACTGGTCGACAGCTCTCGAAACGTCCGTGCCCCCGGTTTCGGTGAATGGGGTCTGCTGCGCATCCGGCATGGGAAGGCGATGCGCGGATCTCCCGCCAAACAACGCACGGTTCTGACCGTGTTCGACTGGGCTGCAGAGGCGCTCGAGCACTGGGTGAACTACGGCCTTCCCCGCTACGGTCAACCCGTCAGCGACCTGTTCCCCACTGACCGCGGTGGCGCCGTCGCCGGCAAAGATATGTGGAAGCGGATGCGGAACCTGTTGGACGAGCTGGGATTTCCGCCCGGCCTCGATCTGCATTCGTTGCGACGTGCCTACGCCACCCACCTGCAAACGGAATACGGATACGACCTGAGCTTCGTTCAGATGCAGCTCGGTCACGAGCACGCAGCAACTACCTCGATTTACACGATTGCCTCCCCCGACTACCGGGCGCGCCACTTGGAGCAGGTGCTGGCGGAGACGCTGCGTCGCAGTGTCGGTGGACGAGACGGTGCACAAGGAAGGGACGAGGGACAACAATGAAACGCGAAATCCAGTACCGATGGCGGGTTCGTGAACACATGGCCCGCGCCGGGATGAAGAACAGCCGTGATCTAGTAGAACCGTTGCGAGACAGAGGAATAACGCTTTCTGAATCGCAGATCTACAGGATCGTCGGCCAAGATCCCGAGCGGATCGCGTTCAGTGTGCTCGTCGCCCTCTGCGACATCTTCGGTATCGAAGCCGGTGACCTCGTCGCCTACACCGCGACGGATGCCAGCCGTCGACGCGACAAGCGGGCAGTCAACTCGACCCGGGACGTTCCTCTCCTCGACGCATACAGACCGGTCCGGGCACGGATCGTCGACGACGATGCCTGACCGTCCCAGAGGTCGACCCAGGACGGTCGGCGGCTCATCGGTCTGCGACCGCTGCACGATGACAGTTCCACGGCACCGAGTCCGATGGCCCACCGAATCACTCTGCGGTGCATGCTTCACAGCGGCTGTCCGAACCTATGGCCGCTGCGCTCTATGCGGAGCCGAACGCATGACGCCAGGACGATCACCCCAGGGGCAGCCGATCTGCCGGGACTGCGCAGGCATCACCACTGCGCTCGACTGCACAAAGTGCGGCCGCGAGGCCGAGCGTCTACGCGGTGGCCACTGCGCACGATGTGTTGTCGCAGCAGACCTCACCGCGGTCCTCCGACCGCACGATCCCCCAGACCTCCGCCTCAAACGACTCCTCTGCGAACTCGCAGCCGTCTCGCGGCCGGAAAGCATCATCACGTGGATGCGAGGCAAAGCCGCCGCCGAGCTGCTGAAGCAGATCGGCGATCGTGATCTTGCGCTGTCGCACAGCGCTTTCGATGATCTGCCACCCGGCCGACACGTCGAGCACCTGCGGGAAATGTTGGTGGAATTGCACATCCTGCCCGACCGGGGCGATCCACTGTTGGCACGGTTCGAGATGTGGCTCGACAACCGCCTCGAGGCCCTCGCAGACCACCCCGAAGTCCGTGCAGCCCTCGAACCGTTCGCCCGATGGCACCACCTTCGACGCATACGCGAAGACCGCGTTCGCAACGTGGACAACGCCACTCGAAATGCGAAGCAGGAGATCACCGAGACAGGGAAGTTCTTGATCTGGCTGAGCGACCAGCATCGAGCCACTATCGACGCCCTCACCCAGGACCACATCGACGAGTACTTCTCCAGCGGCACCACCACCCGCACGGCTGCTCGCAACTTCCTCCAATGGCGAGCGAAGACCGGAATCGGGAAACGCTATGACCTGAGATGCCGAGAGGCCCGACAAACGCCGCTCGTCTCATCTCGCGAACGACTGGAGTTGATTCGGACCGTGCTCGAGTCGGACACCGCACTGCTCAGTCACCGGATCGCAGCTCTGCTGTTTCTTTTGTATGCGTTTCCGGTTCGTCGCATTGCCGAACTACGTTGCGATCAAGTAGAAGTCACACCGGCAGGCATCAAACTTCACCTCGGTGAGCATCCCGCCCCAGTCCCGCCACCGCTACTCCGCCTCTTCCACGATTACATGGCTGCACGCGCGAATCAGCGCACCACCAACAACCAATCGCCGTGGTTCTTCCCGGGAACGCGGGCAGGGCATCACCTCACCGCGCAAGCCCTCCAGCAGACGTTCAGGAGGGTCTTCGGCATCAACATCCTCGCAGTGCGCAACGCCGTGCTACACGATCTGACCAAGGAGCTCGACGCTGCTTCGCTGGCCGACCTACTCGGATACAGCAACCAGATCATGAACATCCACGCGGCGCGCTCGGGCGTCCCGATGGGCAGCTATCCCGCGAGCCACCTACCCCAGTAGAGCCCGCACCGCATCCGCGCATCGGACTACCGAATGCCATACGGGCGTCGACGAATAACTCCAACTTAGATAAGAGCTTTATCCAGTGGTCGATGAGATACGCTGCCCGGCAACGAAATACGTCCACACTGAACGTGCATTGTCAGTGTCGAGTGGCAGCGTCGCTACCAGAGTTGGAGTGGACGCTCTGCAACCTCGGCCGTGGCGATACGCTCTTCGATGGTGTCGAGTCCTAGGTTCTGCTCGATGTTATGAAGAGACCTGCTCACGATCAGCGGCTCTGTCCCCATCAGCGGTCCATCGACGTCACCGCACCCGGCGGCACCACCCCCCCGGATCATTGATGACAGGGGCACGAAGTCATACCTGGTTTGGCGACCGCAGCCCTCGGTTTCAAGGACCGTCTAAAGATAACGGGGGGCTGCCGGAGAACATGCTTTCCACCTTTGCGTCCCTACCGATGAGCCGCTCGCCCGTATGCCGTTTCGAGGTTGGCCGAGGGCGGATCGGAATGTGTGTGGTGGTCGTAGTGTCATGTGCCGCGGTTAGCGTCCGGATTGTCACCAGGACGTTTGTGTTGGAAGTCCTACCAGCGCACAAGGACCAAGGAGTTTGTCATGGCGTTCGATCCGATCTCGATTCTCGTCGCAGGTGTTGCCGCGGCGGGTGCAGCCGTTCACGGTTCCCCGCTGCCGCCGCCCGTTGCAGATGTCGCTACGAATGTTGTTGCTGCAGTGGAGTATGCGGCTCCCGAGTGGGAGGCTCAGTTAGCTCCGCACATTGAGCAGATTCCTGCGAACATATCTGCGCAGGTAAAGCAATTGCTGCCCTCAGAGGAGACATTGCCGGCCATTCCGGCGCCAGTTGCGCCGGTGGAGAACATCGAGTCCGCCCCTGCTCCGGCGCCGGTGGCAGTTGCGCCGATGGTTGCGCCCGTCGTACTCGCAGGTCCGGGATCATCTGCCCCGTCTGCTGTTCCACCGTTGACTTCGCTGATCCCCGGGTTGTCGATCGTTCCCCAACTTGTTTTCGATCCGAACATTCCGCGCGATGTGGAGGTGGCCCGCAAAGTCATCGAAGCGGCGTTGACTGCGCTTGGTCTGCCGTATCAGTGGGGTGGCGGCGCCCTCGACGGTCCGTCGATGGGAGATGGAACAGGCGGCGCGACAGCAGGTTACGACTGCTCCGGGTTGGTACGCTTCGCGGTGTTTCAGGCCACAGGCAAGGAATTGCCTCGGACGTCGCAAATCCAGTTTACAGTTGGCACTCAAATCTCTTGGGACAGTGCACAGCCAGGAGATCTTGTGTTCGGAAACTGGCAGGCTGACGGAGCGAATCACGTTGCGATCTACCTTGGTGGCGGCCGCATGATTGAAGCCCCTCAGACGGGCCAGCTAGTGCAGATCAGCGATGTCCGGTCGGACATGGTGCCGGTCCGTCTCTTCTGAGTGGTCAGCCATGTCCAGCGCGGACGAGGCACGTGAAATGGTCGATGCGACGGGTACACGTCGACGGCTGCAAGCCTTGCTCGCTAACGGGTACCGCGCGAAGGATCTCGTTACCTCCTTGGGTTTGCACATCAGTTGTCAACGCATCATCCGAAGCGAGAAAGTATCTGCGGTCATCCGCGACAGCGTTGCGCAGTTGTACCGAGAACTTGAAGATCAAGTCGGCCCGTCGGATCTGGCCCGCGAACGATACCGTGGGCTCGGTTACCTGCCGCCGATGTGGTGGGATTCCGACATCATCGACGACCCGTCTGCCGAGCCAGCAGGCGTTCGGGTGTACACAAAGATTCGAGTCGAAGACGCACAAGGCGTCAGCCGGTATCGCCGAGTATTGGTGGACGTCGTCACCGAAACACGAGCGGAACGTGTCGCTCGCATGCACCGACTGGGGTTGTCGGTAGATCAGATTGCTGTTCGTATCGGGACTCGGGCCCGCTACGTGAGGCGAACCTTGGTTGAACTTGACGTTGTACATCGTCGACGCTCGTGCCCTCGGTGAGGCAGATTCGGATTCCGTCCGTTGAGGTGAGCGGGGATCGCATTTCTTCGATTCCCGCTCACCTGGTCATGTCGAGAGTTCGACGAAACATGCAGATCACCAGGCATTTTCGTCGTGGTCCGTGACCGGCAACCCTAGGGGCGGCCTGTTCGAGATGTGCTGTACCGGATGTAGCGTCCCGTTCCGAGAGGTTGTTGGTGGAACAACCCGCACTGGTCCATTAACGATCGAGGAGATTCGACGACGATGAACTCACCGAAACCGTCAACTGCGCCGGCTTCCTTGCCTGGATCTGTGATCCACGGTGGACGAATGTCGGCAGAGATCTTGTCCACCTTCCTGCGTGCTGCAGTTCTGTCCGGGCATGTAGATGGAGTCCCTTTCCCTACCAACGGGAATGACGGCGCAGAGGTTGTAGACGAAAGGAAGATGTCATGAACAACGTGGGGGAGAGCCGCATCGAAAATCGATTGGGCGCAATGCTTTCGGAGTTCGATATAGGCGAACACCAGGATGGATCCATGCGGATCGACTTCGCGCTGGGTGCAAACGCTGACGGCGGGGATCCTCGATGAGGACTCGCGAGCTCGTTGTCGTGCAGGTCAATGCGACAGGAAATGATCCGGCGCGACACGTCGCGCTCGAAGTTGCGGCCGTGAGCCTTGTGAGCGGGAAAAGTTGGGACTTCACAGTGCCGCTAACTCATGAGCAGCTCGTTGACGCGGATCCATCAACTCTCCGTAGGAATGGCTATTACCGTCGAGGATTGGCTGACCGTGTCGATCTATCTCGTCCACTTCTCTCTGGTCGAATCGCCGACCTGGCGGGGGCTTTAGCCGGCAACACTCTCGGTGGTACTGCGCCGGAAGAGTCTGCGGATTTCCTCGCGCGACTGTTCCGTAGCGTCGATATCGAGCCACGATGGCACCCGCGTTTGGCAGACATCGGAGCTTTGACGGCTGGGGCATTCGGGCTGGCTGCGACGTCGATTCCGACATTCACGGCTTGCTGTCGAATGTGGGGAATCGACTTTGATGCAGATGAGCCGTCAGCGATGACCACCGCCGCAGCCGCCGCAGGGTGCTTCCACACTCTCGATCAGTACAACGCGGTCGATGTGTTGCACGGGAGTGCACCACAGCCGGTCAAGCTGTCGGTGGTCCCCGACCCTGTAATCCGCACACATCCATGACCGGGCGAGGAACTGTCGAGAACTTTCTTTCTCGGCTTGCGGCTCGACACCTCGTCGTCGCATATCTCGTCGTCGTAGTAGTCGTGAACGTGGCCCAGTCGCTGCGACGAGATGCCGCCTTACCGTCGTGGACCTTCTGGCTCCTCGATGTCCCATTGGTGATCGTCATTTTCGGAATGACCGGACTGTGGATCATGCAGCGCGTGCAGCGGTCTCGAGGAACGGGAGGTGCCCCAAACGATGAAACGTCACAGTGACGAACCGGGGGAGGGCCTGGGTACGCCCGACTCACCCGAAATATGCGCGAAGATCATCCGGCGATACGCAACACTGCGCGAGGAATATCTGAACGGCAAGTCCGACTCGGATTTCAACAGCTCGTCTACAACCGCTCAGGAACGTTGGCTGATGTGTGAAATTGGTGGCTTACGTAAAGCCGCCGATCTGCTTTCTTCAGATACATCAGACACTCTGATAGGGCTCCCCTCGCGGTACTGGGACCAATGGCCGGGCATGGTGGACGAGATCCGCAGTGGTCACGTCGAGAACCGAGACCGCGAGCATGGCGCGCCGCCAGCAGACCCTGCCTGCACAGGACCTGGAACTGAGTTCGCGGGAGACGCAGTCACATTTCGAACTGAGCTGCGATGCGTGCGGCACCGACGTCCAGCTCCAGCAAACCCACGAGCTTCCGGCGCCCTGGGCAGACGGATGGACACAGTCGCACGGCGAAAACTACTGCCCCTTGTGCTCCCTCGTCCGACAACAGACCTGGGGAACAACGCTCACAACCGAGTGAGCGAGGACGAATCATGACGGGCAACAACGGTGGATTCGAACGGCATTAGTTCAACTCTCGACCATCCACAGCGCCGCTGCTGTCGACAACGATGCCACCGCAACACTCATGCGGTTCCAACTGCACAAAATCGATCACAGTTTGGTGGTCCTCCTGTCGGTGTGCGGACGTTGCGCGTCCGATAGACAGGTGCGCCGACCGAAGCCCGTTCGCAGACCTCGATCTCATCGAGTCGCTGACCACACGGTGCATCGACGGATGCTTCGCCTCCGCATCAATGGATCTATCCTGTGGGGTGTGGGCCCGTCGACGAATGCATGGATCAGCCGTGGTGTTGGGCTCGATCGCGCTGTGGAGGTGACCGCAGCGTGGCTTGCTGACGCCGGCGACAACTATGGACAGCGTGCGCTAGTCGTTCCCCAGAAAGGGGATCTTCACGATCCCACTCCGGCTATTGCGCGCTTCATCGCGAACGGCAACGTAGGCAGTAGCCGTAGTTTGTCGGTGCAAACGGGCGGTCCGATACTTGCGTTTGTCCCAACTGTGGAGCTGCTAGCGGACGCGGTCCGGTTGGCCGACGGCAACGCCCTGGGTGTGGTCGAGCACGCCGCCGGTGAGGTAGCTGGGTGGGCGGCGGCCGTGGGCGCGATTGATCTGGCCACGGGCGCGGCGGGTCCGGAGGTAGATCCCGCGTTGCGTGAGGCATTCGAGTCGATCCATGACGCCGGCTACAACGGATACTCGTTGTCGGATTCGTTCCTCAGACGGCGGATAGACGAGGACCTGGAGTTGCTGGTCCAGGCCGATGTCTCATTCGAGTTCCTCGCCGGGTACATCGTCGGCCTCGGCGCTGGTGGGCATCGCCTCGATGGGTTGCGCCAGGTCTACACGAAGCACACCGGTCGGTAAGGCGTGCGTTCCACGCGGGATCTGGCTGTACGAATCGTCGAGCAGCACCGGCGCGCGGTGAGCGGCGAGCTGAGATCCGCGCTTGCCGCCTTCCGCGATCCGATCGTAGATTCGCCACGAGAGCGGGATGTGCAGTGGGCGGCAGGTGGTACAGACCAGCGTCGCGACTTTCTCTCCGGATTGTGGGAAACGGCGCTGGCAGAGGTAGTCGAGCTGTGGCGCGTGGCGGACGAGCACACCGCCGGCCTGGCTGTGTTGCTCGGCCACAACGAGCTCTTACCGATTCCGATGTTGTCGCTGGGGCGATCCATTCAGGAAGCGTTACGCGAGGTGTGCTGGGCGGTAGATCCCGTGATTGATCCCTCAACGCGGACATCAAGGTGGGCGGCACTAGCGCTACGGACGATCCAGGGGAATGCCGGTCCGCTTTCTCAGATGCCGAACGGTGCCGTGAAGTTGGCCGATGTGCGCGATGCAATGAGCCAGATGCATGCATTACTCGACGGTGAGCAGTTTGACCTCCGGTTCGACAAGGCCGGCGAGTTCGTCACCTCGATCGCATACGAGGGCAGCGCACGGGCGGCGTTAAAGATCAACATCACTGACGCCGCGGCGGCTTACATGCCTGGATCCGAGCACATGTGGTCGCTGGGATCGGGGGCTACACACTCACGCAACTGGTTCACCGGAGGACTCGAAGGCCCCAACGATCTCTTTTACATCATGATTGTCGCGCTGCTGCTTGACTTCACGGACGCCGTAATCGACCTCACTCACGGCTTTGTGGGCCTACCGACCGCTGACTTCCACAACCGAGCGCACCTACGACGAACCGCGCTGTTCCAGAGAAGGCCCGATCACGGTCGTTCGTTGATGCAAACCAGCTACAGCGACTACGCAACCGTCCGCGAAGCCGGCCTTTAGGCCACAGAGGGGACGGACAGCGATCGCTGCACGATTCCGCTGACACGACAGGATGCCAACGCGCACTTCGATACGGTGGGTTCATGGAGTTTGACGCGGTGCTCTTTGATATCGGTGGTGTCCTGGAAGTCGTGGAGAGCATGGACTTTTCCAGCAAGTACGAAGACCTTCTCGGTCTCCCTGCCGGGACGATCGCGGGCCATACCGCTGACCTATGGCCGGCCGGCGCCTTGGGTCTTCGGACGGAGGACGAGATACGCCGCGAAATGTCCAGCCGGGTCAATCTGTCCGCGGCAGTGGTGGAAGAGATCTTCGAGGACATGTGGGCGCAGTACCTGGGAACCGCCGACATCGAGTTGACGAACGACCTCGCCGGATTGCGACCTCGCCTGCGCACCGGGTTGTTGAGCAACAGCTTCGTGGGCGCTCGCGAGCGAGAGGAAACCGCTTACGGTTTCAGCGGCCTCGTCGACGACATCGTTTACTCGCACGAAGTTGGCATAGCCAAGCCTGATCAAGAGATATATGCGCTGGCATGTCGCCGACTCGACGTGGACCCCACACGGACAGTATTCGTCGACGACGCACAGATCGCCGTCGACGGCGCGGCCGCAGTCGGAATGACGACAATTCTGCATCACGACACCCACTCCACCATCGCCCAGCTCGACACCCTGCTCACATGATTGTCGACACCCATCGATCTATTTTGAGCGTCCGGCAGGAGTGTCACGACTGGGCGGCGCGACAGAAATCGGGAATAGCCGCGACATACAATCGCGGTCAGAGCGAAGCGCCAGGCCGAGATTCCGGCCCCGCTGTGAGGGAGGGGCAGAGTGTTCGATTGGAAGAAGAAGCGCCACGATTCGAAGATGACGCTCGACGATGTGATGTCGAAGCTCCGGCCTGACCTGAGTCGGGAATCGCTCGGCGTCGGGCCCGACTTTCCTGGCGTCGCCCCGAACCCGCTAATGAGCAGTGATGCACGCAAGCGCAATGCGGAACTACGTACGGGGGCGCTTGCGCTCGGCGTTCTCGTCGACTGGCGGGAGGTCAACAGCAATCCACGCGCGGTCCTGATGTTCGACGTGGAGACCTTCGACGGCATCTCGTTCCGCGGTATCGCAGACGAAGACCTCACGATCACCGAGCTGACACGACTCGCCCCGGGACAGACGTTGCCCGTGCGCTACCGGCCGGCCGTCATGGACCACTACGTCGCCCTTGCCAGGGACGCGGACCCCGCCGACGTGCAGCAGCTCTCTGACGAGATCGCGAGCCGCAAGCGGGCCTGACCCGAAGCCATTGGCTGGATCTCTAGGGGCACAACCAAAGGAATAGGCGCATACGCATTGAGGGCCACAGAACGAGTTCTGTGACCCTCAACGCTCGCAGGCACTGGTTGGATGCAACTAGGCGGTGACAGCTGCCCCGCCGTTGTTGATCTGAGTGCGCAGATTGTTCGTCAGTTCCTCCGCACCGGTTCGTCCGGAGTCATTGATCGGCGTGCTGGCATAGGAGTTGTGATCGTCGTTGGCGATGAATGTTGCGTAGTTCAATACTTCATCGAGAACCTTGCCGGGAGTGAGCTCGTCAGCCATCTTGTTGAGCATGGGGAAGGCGTCGAGAGGCAACGCTTTCAGCGTCTTGCGGACCGCATTGTTGAGCTGGCCGACGAGCTTTCCGAGATCGGGCGGCAATGCAATGTAGTTTTGCATCGCCGCATTCGCCGAGATACGTGACACGGTTACGCCGATGGCTGCGTATTCGTTGATCGGCAGCTTGGAGACGACCTGCCCGATGACAGTGGAGAGCTGTGTGGCGAAGTTGATCACCTGAGGAGCAAGCTGCGCGAGCAGTGCCGGAACGGCGAGGAAGTCACCCCGGGCGACTGTGTCGGTCAGCTGAGTGACAGAGGCGGTGATAGGTGCGATATCCGCGCCGGGGATCGTTTTGGCAGCGACATCTGCACTCAGATTGCCGACCTGTGAGGCGAGATCGAGCGCGAGCTGCGGGACCGCCAGGAAGTTTCCGGTAGCGACATTCTGATTGAGTGCATCGAGCGTCTTGGTCAGCGGAGCGCCATTGAGGCCGAGGAGAGTCGTGACGACGCCCGCGACGGATTTCACCGGATCACGCGCATCGATCTGAGATCCGAGCGCCCCGATGAACTGTGTCCCGACGGCATCGTCGGGGGTGTTGCAGTAGAGATCGCCGGCAGCGCAGACGCTTACAGCGATGTCACTCAGCTCACCGAAACCAGCCGGCCGAGCACCAGCAAATCCGACGCCCGTGATGGGAGCGCCGATGCTCTTTCCCGCGTTCTTAGATTGCCCGGGGTCGGCGAGAAGGGCGACGCCGAACATACGATTGCGATCAACTGGCCCCGATCCGCTGCCAATATCTGCCGCAAGATCGCCGGCTGCATCAGCGCCTTGGGAGAATCCGGTGAGACCGAACTTGGTGTTGGTGCATTCGGCGGCCTTATCCGCGATCATCTTCGAAGCGGTGTCGATTGCCTGCTTCTTGCTTGTGCCGTACGTGTCAGCTTTGTCGTCGACGATGAGAGCCATGTACGGCACGTACTCGACTTGGAGCTGCGCGGTCGAGAACTCGTTCGCCAGTGGATCCGTGACGTTCTTGAGCATGCCGCGCGACTGGGTTGGATCGGCATCCGCGGTTGTTTCTGTCGTGCCTGGAATGGCAAGAAGAAGGTTGTCTGGGCAGGCAGGCTTCGGTGCACTTTGATTGGCTGTCGCAGCCGGGACCGCGACGACAGCTGCCAGAACTCCGATGGCAACAGCGGCCACCGTGACTCGTCGTGCGGTGATGAATGTACTCATCGGAGTGTCCTTGTCTTGAGGGCGGGAGTGGAGTGAAGCTCAGCTTGCGAGGGAAAGGTTCTTCTTCGCAGAGCGGTACATGGAGATCCGCTTGATCTTGGGTTCAGAGACATTGAGGTGATCGCAAACGGCGTCGCGCACTCGGGCGATCGACCGACTCAGCCGCTTCCGGGCAGCCGCGTAAGTGATCCCCATTTCTTCCGCCAAAGCGGCGACATCGACACCGTCTTCGTTCATGTACGACCGCATGATCAGTGTGCGGTCGGAGGCCGAGATTGTGCCCTGATCGACTGCCCAATCCAGCACTTCCATGACATCGATCTCGGTGGGATCCTCGGCACGAAGAAATTCCTCCGCTGCTTTTTCCTCATCTGCGATTTGGAAATAGGTGTCGCCGACGGTGACGTCGAGAGCAGTGGTGGTCGCAGTGATTTTGTGGAGGGTGTTCAGTGCGAGCTGCCCAGCGATTCCTCGGTGCGCTCCGCGATACGTCGAGATTGTGTCCCAGAATGCATGAAGAGTTGCAGCGGTCCGGTCTGCGTACGCAGCGTGTGCGGCGACGCCGTTGGCGACTCGGGCGTACTTCTGCATCCCAGCCAGTTTCGGGCGCATGAATTCAATCAGCGTGTTGCCCGCCAACGACGAGCCGGCTTGGTGTGCGTGGAGCAAGACCGACAAAACTGCGTCGGGTTCGCAGAAGGTGAGTGCCTTCAAATCCGAGAACGACTCGGCGCCGGCAAGCTCGGGCCGCGTGCTGACCCATTGCGAGAGTTCGATGCGAGCGGAGGGCATCGCGGACTCTCGTATCCACTGCTGATGTAGAGCAGCGAGGAAGTCGGTCGAGTTGACGGGAATGGCGGCGCTGGTGTGCGCGTGGATGGACGTGTCCACGGCGATCTCCCTATGCAGAAGGAATTGGTCTGCAGAGGAGTAGATCAACGGGTTATTGCCGTGACCTGCATGTATGTCATTGCCATTGAGGTTCCTGTTATTGCCGCGGCTGTGCCGATCAGCTCAACTGCGCGGTGAATGAGGTCACAGTCGATTACGTCGCGATGGCCGGAGCAGGCACTTCCTCGACTGGCAATGACACCGAGAGCTGCTCCAGAAATATTTTTGAAAAAAGTTCGCCGCGACCTGTCACAGCGTCCCGAAAGCAGAACCTCCTCTCTTGTAGAGGCCCTCGAAATTGCCGAGAGCCAGACGAGAGGAAGGACCTGACATGGCCGAGCCGGACCCGCAGGTGAGCACCGATTCATGGCGAGACCCGTTCACTCGCTTCAGTGGTGAATCGGAAGATCTCGGTGCCCAGCTGCGCGATGCAGGTCTGGCGTTCGCCGTACAGGAACAGCTGCGGACCGCGCTGACCGAGCTCGCGGACCACCCTCTCAGCCCGGAAGCCGGCGCGCGCGTCCGTTACCTACTGGGAGAGCCTGCGGCCGGTGCTCGAGCAGCACTCGGACGAATGAACACGAGCCGAAAGGCAGCAACACAGGCACCGACTCTGTCGATCGTCGCGCCGCTCATCGACAGCGAAGACGGTGCCTCATGAGTCGCTTCAAGGGAATGAAACGGAAGCCGCATACGGACAAAGTCGTCCTCGAAGACAACGAACCGCAGAGCGAGCAAGCGACCTGGGCGCGCACTCAGGACCGCAAGACACAGGTGGTTCGTTTCGGGCTCTTCGGCGCCATCGGCGCGGGTGTTCTCGCACTCGTTCTCGTGCTGTCTGGATTCACGGCGTCCTCCCCAACTGTGGTGAAACCGAAGTCGACCGCTTCCGTGAACACTGCAGCACAGGCACAGGCGGAAGACCTCGCGCAACAGTTTGTTGTGACGTGGCTTCAAGCGAAACGTGGTGCAGAAAAGGCACTCACTCCATACGTCCGGGCGGAAGGAATCAGGCTCCCATCGGAAGCGCTCTTCGTCGCCAGCGACGCCCGAGTTGCCAGCGTTGAAATACAACCTGCACCCACGAGTCCTGTCGCAACATCCGGAACTGGCGCACCAGTTTCCAACACCTCAAGTGTCTATTCCGTCGTCGTCTCGGCATCCGTACGACAGGCATCCGAACCCTCCGAAGCAGCGCAGCGACGCTTCTATTCAGTACCCGTTGTCGTCAATGACGGCAGCGCTCGGGCGGCATCAATCCCGTCACCCGTTCCCGCCCCCGCGACCGGACCGGACGTGAATCTCGGCTACAAATACCGCATTGTCGCCGGGCACCCGTCGAACACAGCAGTCCAACAATTCCTCGCAGCTTTGACCGCAGGAACAGGAGAAATTTCGCGATACATCGCGCCAGGCACCTCCCTTCGCGCGATCAGCCCAGCCCCTTACAAGAGCGTCAAAGTCGTCGATCTTGTATCCGATCGCGACTTCTCCGGTGAGGCAGCAGACAAAGCGCCAGCCGACGGAATCAAGATCCGCGTGCTCGCCACTGCCGAACTCTCTGTCACGTCTACCGACTCGGTAACCGGCCAGTATCCGCTCACACTCACCTCCCGCGGCGGCAGATGGGAGGTGTCCGCCGTGGACTCCAGTCCGTTGCTTCCTGCCCCCGAACAGACCACGGCAATCAGCGGTGCGCCCTCAACTCCGGCCTCGACTGCACCAGCGAGCGCAACTGCTCCCGCTTCAGCTACCCCCGTCAACTGACATCACCGAAAGGCATCCCGATGAGTACAACCGCACTTCTCCTCGACCCGAACACCCACATCTTGGCCGAAGGAATTCTCGAGCTGGTCAACAACAAGGGAACCGAGGCGCAGGACACGATCCGAATCCTTACCGGCGCAGGAGCTTGCGGAGGCGTCGCATTCACAGCAGTCAAGAGTCGTTTCTCCTTGGCTCCCATCCTGTTGGCTGGGCTCGTCGCGGGACTTCTTGTCTGGCTTGTCTGGAACGTCACCGCAGTCAAGGACAAGGTCGGCTCCGAACTCGAATCCATGGGCCACTCGATCGTCGTCGATGCATCCGAGACGCCTACCGATCTGCTCGGATCGGCATTAACGAGCCTGCCAAACCCGCACGAAATCTAACTCACTCCAGCCCCAGTCCAACAGCGAGTCATCACGAAGGAGGTGCGAACGCCGTGAGCGAATCAGACCCACAGTCAACGTCCCGAGAGGTCGTCAAGAACTACACCCGCGCACGCAAGTTCCCGCAGCTGCTCGGCATGACGCCGGATGGAAAGAAGCTCCCCGGCGGACCGTACAGCTACACACAGTTCGTCGGCGCCGGACTGGTAGCCCTCGTGCTCTGGAAGACTCCGGGAATTTGGGCGACAGGCTCGCTGATTCGCAACGTATTCGTCTTCCTCGCACTCGTCGGAGTCACAGCGTGGGGACTCGGCAAGCTCCCCATCGGCGGCCGAAATCCACTGTCCATGGTCGCCGGTGTGAGCAAAGCACTCGGTTCGCCAGCACAAGCGCCGAAGGTCGCCGGACCTACACCGCGACGACCCCGAGTCCGCGCCCTCGCAGGCATGGTGACTGTGGTGCCAGTCCCGTCACTCGCGGCGCCGCCCGTCGTGGAGCACATTCCGAACGCTCGCCCGGTCCGCATCGAGTCCGAACCTGCCTGCCACACCCCTCCGGAGCGACGGCGAGTTTCACCGCCGTCCATTCCCCGGCCGCCACTGGCCACCCAACCCGCTGCATCCACCAGCGTCCAGCGACTTGTTGCCATGGCCGCCGCATCGCACAACGTTCGAGAGAAGGCCTGATGCTTCAACCAATCACAGCTGTCGGAGGAAATCTTCGGTGGACGCGCTCAGGCACGGTCTGGGCCGACTTCATCCTGACCGGAATCGAATACGGATACAGGCCGGCCGAGGACAAGAGCACAGCGAGATCTATGCACAAGATGCTGATGCGTGCACTCGACGGCGAGGCGCTTCTCCTCGGAATCTGCGCCAGCCTCAATCCCGAGGCAGTAGTGGCACGGATGGAAGAAGGCATCGACCTCGATGCACACCCGCAGTGGGCCGCCGAGTGCGACGCCACCATCGAGACATTGGAAATGTTCCAACCAGGCAAGCGCATCTACTGGCTGTCTATTCCTCTCGCCAACAGAGGATGGAAGAACCAGGCGGCCGCGGCCTGGTCTGCCGCGCGGACGACATTGACCGACTATCTCGGACTTCCGCGAACATCGCTGGACCCCGAAGAAGTGGCCAGGCGGACAACACAGGCAAACATGATCGCCGCCGATATTCCAGCCTATTTCCGCCCAACACCGGCGACGCCTGCACAGATGGTCTGGCTCCATCAACACAGCCTTCAGCGAGGGCTCGGCCTGGATTCGGACGTTCCACTGCCCTACGCCTCGATCGGCACAAAGCCGATGGCGGCATTCACCGCCGCACGCTTCGACGAAGGCGCCCAATCCGATCGCCCTAGTTCCGGCTGGAAATCGAAGGCGCCGACATTGACGAAGGCACTCAAAATCGATCAACCCTGGACATTGGAAGAGCGGCCCGCAAATTACCAATGCCTACTTGCGTTGGCCGACACTCCCTCCGGCAACACAGTCTTCCCCGGATCCGAGTTCCTCGCCCTGGCCGATGCCATTGCCGGCGTCGACGTGGATTGGGGCATCAGACTTCACATACGCAGTTCGGCAGAGGTATCGAAGAAGAACAAACGCGCTCTGATCAACCTGAACGAGCAGTTCAGCCAACGCGAGGGCGAAGTGTCCCACGGGCACGGGGTTCTCCACGCCGCAGCGGAGGACCTCGCCGAGTACGCCGCAAAAATGGACGCCGACAACATGGAAGTCGAAGTCCAGTCGACGACGATCTTCGCCATCGGGGCACACACCGAAGAGGTCGCACTCCGGGATGCACGGCAACTCGCGAAACTGTTCGAACTCTCCAGCTACAAGCTGGTCAGCCCGCTCGGATTCCAAGAGGACCTCTGGCACGCACTCAACCCTGGAGTGTCCACACCCTCAATCGTCAAAGAATTCGCTCAGATCACCACCTCGACCGATTTCTCCGCCTACGTTCCCTGCGTCCACAACGACTTGGGTGATTCGTCGGGCCCGCTGCTCGCATTGAACATCAGTTCGGCCCGGATCGGCGTGGTTCATCACGATGTCGCCAAGAAGTCGGCGGCAGACATTTCGGGGTCCTTCGCAGCGGTCGGTGCGCTGGGATCGGGTAAGTCGGTTCTCCTCAAAGGGATCGGCGGAGCCTTCCACGATCGCGGAGGGAAGATCGTCGTCATCGATCACACCGAGGTGGGGGAGTACGCCCGATGGGCCGCCACCATCGCCGAGGCTGTCATCGCGGATCTGTCTCATCCCAAGTGGAGCCTGGACCCACTGCGAATCTTCGGGCCCGACAAGGGCGCAGAGGTTGCGACATCAGTTCTACTGCCGCTTCTACAGCTTCAGCCCGACGAGCCGCTCGGTGTCCTCCTCGGTACTGTCCTCGAGCCTGCCTACCGTGGTGAGCACGGATTGCTCGACGGTGGCCTCGGAGACATCCTCGATCACCTCCGCAGCGACGAGTGCACCCTCGTTCAGCGCATCGAGTTGGCCGACAAACTCGGGGTCTACGCCCGCAAGTCCTACGCAGCGGCCTTGTTCGAGAAGGGACTGCCGGCGCTCGACATCACAGCGCAGGCAATCGTGTTCCGTACCCACACGGTCAAACTCCCGAGCCAGCAGGAAATCGTTCAGGAGCACCTGTTCCGCCAGCTCGGGCTGGAGAAGCGCGTGGGCCGCGCCATGTATGCGCTCATCGGTCTGATCGCCCGCGGGATCTGCTTTGCGAATCCGAGCGAGCCTGCGATGTTCCTCGCCGACGAGTGCCACCGCATGACGCGGGCCGAGGAAGGCGTCGACATTGTCATCGACTTCCTTCGAGAGGGCCGCAAGGAGCAGGCGTACATCGGGCTCGGATCGCAGGACCCGGATGAGGGTTTGGGCAACGAGACCTTGCGAGGCTTGATCCCCACTCGGTTCGCGATGCGCCAGACGGATGCCACGCTCGCTCGTCGCTCGCTGGCATTCGTCGGTCTGGATCCCAGAGACCCCGACATGTTCAAAGAACTCACCGAACAGACGTCCCCCGTTTCAGGCAAAGACCCGGACACCGGTGCGGAATACGTCGAGCCTCATCGCCGCGGGGAGGGCTACATGCGCGACGCCTACGGCAACATCGGCCGAATCAAGGTGCTCATGCCGTCGGAGCCGAACCGTGCACACGCAACCCAGACGACGCCGAACAAGGCGCCCAAGGAGCTGATCGACGCATGAGTGCCACAGCAACGTCGCCTGCCGACACGTCCCGCACCGTCTTCTCTGTTCGCGCCGGCGTCAAGGCGGCCTTGCTGTGGGTTCTCTGGTCATGGGTTCCCCAACCTGTGTGCTCAGCGCTCGACCGCCGTACCAAGAGGATGCGAGTGTGGTTGTGGGCAACGAGAATTCGACGAGCAGTAGTCAGAACTGTCGTCGGCTGGCACTTGATCGGCACGGTCGCGGTCATTGCCGCCTTGCCTGCCCATGCCGAAGACGGATCCCGATCACCGGAGAACCGCTACTTCAACTTCATGCCGGTCAAAGACTCACACGGAATTTCCGTATGGCGGTACTACCTCTCGATCGACGAAGGTTCGGCCCGCCACCCCACCTACATGGCGTACTCCATCATCATCCAGATCCAGTTCGAGATCTATCGAGCGATATCTGGCGCGGCAATATGGTTCATCACCTGGAGCATGTCCTTCGACTGGCTTCCGAAAATCGTTGCACCCGTGCGAACACTCGGAGACGCGGTCACATCGATCACCGGACAGTTCAACCTCACCACCACCTTCCTGACCGTGACAGCCGGCGTTGTAGCGATCTGGATTATCCGCGGACGCTGGTCCACTGGCATCTACGAACTCATGATCTCCTGCGCCATCGCGGCGCTGGCAGTGGGCGTCCTCTCGAACCCGATCGAGCGGATCGCCGGCCAAGACGGGCTGATCATGCAGGGCCGCGACGCCGGCCTGCAGATCGCGTCAGGCCTCGCCAACGACGGTGACATGAATTCGAGCCCCGACGAAATGATCAACGACATCGGAGCAGGCCTGGCGGACAGCTTCATTCGCCAACCCACCCAACTACTGAACTTCGGAACAGTAATCGACACCGATCCCTCGGCCGGCGCCGATTGCATCGAGGCATGGGACTCGGCGCACGAAGACAAGAAGGGCAACGACAAAGACACCCTCAAGGACAACATCGCCGATTGCGACGGATCCGGTGCGAAAGACATGAAGGACTACGCCGACAACCCTGGACCCTCCCAGGTCATTGGCGGACTGATACTCGTACCCGGCAGCTCGATCATCATGCTTTTCGCCTTCCTGTTCGCCGGGGCCATGTTGATGGCAGCGGCGGCAGCACTCGGGTCAGCAGTCAAAGCGATTCCCGCCCTCGTGATCGGGATTCTGCCGGGCGCCGGCCGTGGCTCCCTGCTGAAAACCGCCTCCACGGTCATCATGTCCGTGGTGATCATGGTGTTCGCCGTGGTCTTCGTAGCGGCGTATCTGCTGGTCGTGCGTTCGTTCTTCAATACGGAGAGCGGCGGTTTGATGGAGAAATTCGTCTTCGTCGACATCGTCCTGCTCGTCGGCCTCGTCATGTTCCGCAGAGGGGTCAAGCGTCTACGCAAACTCTCCGACACTCTCGCGCAGAAGATGGCCACCCGGCCTGGCGCAGCACCGACCGCGATCAGTAAGTCGACTCCGGTCGCTAGCCCGATGCAGAACGCCGCAGCCGCAGCTCAAGTCGGACGCCAGGTCTACCAGGGTGGAAAAACGCTCGCCAAGCACGGCGCCACGGCAGCCCGGCATGGCGCGACTGCTGCGAAAGCCACAGGCGCTGCAGCTCAAACCGCCGGTGCCGCCACGGGTACAGCCGCGACGGGTGGAGTGGCCGCGGCCTACTTCGTGGGTAAGGCAGCAGTCGCAGGGGTGAAAGCAGTCAAGAACAAGCGAGCAGCAGGCAAGGACGTCGACCAGCCTGCGAAATCCGAGACGAAGGGGAAGGACACAACTGCGACGGCCGCCGCAATCGCGGCAGGGCAGAAGGGCAAGGACGCCGCGAAATCGGCCGCGTCCACAGCAACCGCCGCGGCGGCATCGAAAGTCACGGGTGTCCCAGTCTCCACTGGTGCGCCGCGGCCGCGCCGCGATCAGGTAGCCAAGCCTGGAATCAAGAAGCCGGTCAGCAATGCACCCGTCTCGGCTGCCACTAGGCCCGCTCGCGGAGACAGAGGTGGAGCAACGCCGAAGACCACCAATGTCGGACGGGAAACTTTCCGCGAGTACCGCACCAGCAATGGTTCGCCGATCTTGTTGCCGGAACCGAAGAAGACTTCCGCCCGCCGTACGTCGGAGAAGCCGGCGTCGTCCAGTCAGTCCTCGGCGGTGCCTCGGGTTTCGCCGTCGACAGCTCGCCCGCAACCGTCCGAGTTGGTACGGCCTTCCAGACACTCCGCCGGGTAGGCGTCGATGACCTACAAGCACTGGATCGCGATCGCTCTCGTTCCAGTAATGGGCGCTGTCCTGATCGTTGCCATCCCGATCATGATGCTGCTCCGCAGCGGATCGGACGCCTCGACAAGTTGCGGCGGCCCGGCAGTCATGCCACCTGCCGGCGCCGAAGTGGCGCCGACCGACCCCTCCGTTCTGGCCGGAAAACAAACCGAGATCGTCCGCACGATCATTGCCGTCGGCGAACAGATGGGCTTCTCCGATCAGGGCATCATCGTCGCGCTCTCCACCGCATCCCAAGAATCCGGATTCAAGAACTACGCGAACGACGGAACCGGCATCTTGGCAGCCGATCAAATGGATGTCGGTAAGTCACTGAACTACCCGCACGACGCGGTCGGCAACGATCACGGCAGCGTGAATCCGTTTCAACAGCAGTATCCGTGGTGGGGAACGATGGACGAGCTGATGAACCCGCAGATCGCCGCGATCAAGTTTTACGAAGCACTCAAAAAGGTGCCCGGATGGGAAGCGTTGCCGGTCACCGTTGCCGCGCAGAAGGTGCAGGTTTCGCTGTACCCCGACGCCTACGCCGACGACGAGATCATTGCTCGCCGCTTGTATGCGGAGAACAAGGGCGCAAGCAAAGATGCGCCCGCGCTGCCCCCGCAATATGACAAGCCCGTCTCGGGCGGACCGCAGGACGTGGGCGACAGCCCGATCAACGTAGGCGACAGTTTCGAACTCGACGTTGCCGACGTCCTGTGTGGCGGCGGCGCGGCAATGGACTGTGCACCGACCAACAATCCTGCCGAAAAGGGACTCACACCCGACGCCCTCCGAGTGATGCGGTGCATCACCGAAACCTTCGGAGAGCGGCCCTGGGCGAATGTCGGCGATCGCCCATCGGGCGTCGATCGGGATCATCAAGAAGGTCGCGCCGTCGACGCGATGATGACCGAAGGCGACGACGACTACCGCACCCCCGCCGGCCGAGCCAAGGGCGATGCGATCGCAGATTTCGTCGTCAAGAACGCTGATGCATTGGGCGTCAAGTACGTCATCTGGTACGAGAAAATCTGGACGCGAAGCCAGGATGCGGTAGGACAACCCGGAAGTTGGGGACCCTACGACTACCCCCTCGGTGGAAACAGCACCGACACCGTTGCCCACCGTGACCATGTCCACGTCAGTGTCTACGGCAATGCCGCGATCGCAGCTCCCGGCGCCGGCGCGGTCGGTGATGGAAACGCGCGACTACCCGTCGACCCAGGCAAATACACGATCACCTCCGGCTACGGCTACCGCTCCAACCCCACCGGAACAGGCGGGCAGATGCACGCCGGTCTCGACTTCGGAGCAGCCTCCGGGACCCCGATTTTCGCCGTGACAGGAGGCACCGTGACCCAAGCGAGCAACGTCGGCGATGGCTACGGGAACTGTGTTGTCATCACCACCGGCAACACTGAGACCCGATACGCCCACCAAGTCGACGGCGCGATCAAAGTCAAGGTCGGAGATCAGGTGAGCGCGGGAACGGAAATCGGTGGAGTCGGGACAACCGGAGACTCCACCGGCGACCACTTGCACTTCGAAGTTCGGGTGGACGGCAAAAGCACAGATCCAATGCCGTATCTGCAGAACATGGGCCTGACCCCCTGAAAGAGAGAAGCACGCGATGTCATTGCCACCGCAGGACAACCCCGATGACCAGGAGTTCTCGGAGGAAAACGAGTCCACCGAGCAGAAGCAACCACCACGCTCACGGGCGATCATTGCCGGACTGCGCCGACATAAGCTCGCAGTCGTTGCCATAGCTCTGATCAGCGGATTCCTGCTCTACACGCTGGTTCTCGATCGACCGGACAATTCCTCACCGCCCTCGGAGTCGCCCCCCACGACATACGTGGCAGTGGCTCCGCCGACCGAAACGGAAGCAGACCATGGCGACGGCACGGACGCCGACCACAACACCCCGATGGGAGTTGCCGGCCAGTACAGGGTGGTCGCCCGCGGCTTCGCACAAGACTTCACCACGCCCGGCGCCGACTGGCTCGAACGTGTGAGCAGGTGGGTGACCCCACATCTGGCGGAGGCCTACACGAGCACAGATATTCGCCGGGTGCAGCAGGCGCAGCTGGTCGACCTCGCCGAATACTCCACCGGAGCTTCTGTTTCAGACTTCATCGCCACCTACGACACCGGCCTCGAGCTGGCTATCCGAGTGGAGTACAGCTCCACAGGTTGGCAGGCCAGCACTTGCCAACCGATGAAGACTGCGTACTGATCACTCGCTGAACTTTTCACCAGAAGGCCGAGACCGCATCCGATGAACGTGGTCTCGGCCTTCTGTCATGTGTCCACACGGCTTGCCGTTGACCGTCGATTGGAAGGTGTCTGTAAGGGCGCTCCACACAAATCTGACTGCAAGAGTTCCTGCGCTGACGCAGCTGTGGCAATAACGCAATATGGCCCCGGGCTGGGGGGACGCGCTCCGTCCTTAGACTCGCAAGCTCGTCACGTCGGAGCGTACCTCCCCTGTCAAGGGGGTGTCCACCGAAAACCTTTCAACCAGGAGATTCACCTCGACCACTGTCCTGGCTCATTGCATCTGATGCGAACTCAGTGAATCTGATCTTTTAGTACGCCAATGTGATGCGGACTCAGTGCATCTGATGCCAATGTGTCATGAGCGCTGCCCACATCAGGTTGGTTGCGGACGGACGGGAGCGCGGAATTGTCGGTCGGACTGCACGCTGTTGAGGACGCATTCGAAATCGGCTTCGTCGGCTCGGACGGGGCACAGGTTCGGTGTTCGCTGGCGGACGCGGTGGCGGTGCGGTTCGAACGGGTTCCGCCGATCCGATCGATTCCGTCATATCAGGGACAGCGGCACAATCCTGGCTTGTACTGGTCGGCGACGGTGTCGGCGCATGTGGAGTATGAGTCGTGGTTGGAGCGCGACGAGGCACTGGCGCTGGACTTCGATCCCGACGTCGTGGGGATCGCGGCGCAACCGTTCTGGCTGTTCTGGCGCGATGGGCAAAGGAGTCGATCACATGCACCGGATTTCTTCGCCCGCCGCGCCGACGGCACCGGGGTAGTGACCGATTGTCGACCTGCGGCACGGATCAAGCTACGGGATGAGGTCGCGTTCGCTGCGACCGCGCGGGCATGCGCGTCGATGGGCTGGGTTTATCGGCGAGTGAGCGAGCACGATCGGGTCTGGTTGGCGAACGTGCAGTGGCTGGCCGGGTATCGACATCCTCGTCACCGCGTGGAATCGACAGCGGCGACATTGGTGGCGGCGTTCGCAAAACCTCAGCCGCTGATCGGCGGCGCGCGTTCGGCAGGCGATCCGGTGGCCGTATTGCCGGTTCTGCATCACCTGTTGTGGTCGAAGGAGCTGATGGTGGATCTGTCACAGCGGTTGGAGTCGATGTCGATTGTATCGGTGGCGGCGGCGAGATGACGAAGCTGCTGAAGGTCGGAGACCGCATATTTTTCGACGACGACGAGCATCTGGTGGTGGCACTGTCCGGTGTACGGGTGAGGTTGGAAGCGGCAGATGGGACCGCGTCGGTGGTTCTGGTGTCGCATCTGGTGGACTCGCCGGGGTTCGCAATCCTCGGCCAGTCCGACGCCGGGTTCGGGTCGGGTGGACTGGCTGGGCAGAGCCTCGCCGACGTTCCTGCTAATGCCACCGAGCGAGCTCGTGACTGGGAACGACACGTCGTCGAGGTCCAAACCGGGTTGCCGCCCGGAGCGGATCCAGGAGCCACTCCTCGACCCGAGTACGACCCGGCGCGGACCACCATTCGCCAGCGCGAGGCAGCCAAGGCCGCCGAATTGACTGCAGCGGGGTTCCCGACCAGCGCGATCACGGTTCAGCGGATGCGCAGCCGCTATCGTTCCGGCGGCGTGCGCGGGCTGGTCGACGGCAGGGTGACACGGCCGTCGTCGACCTATCGGCGCACTGACGAGCGCGTGGTGGCAGCGGTCCTGGATGCGTTGGACGGGGAAACGAAACGGTCCACCGGAACCCGGGATCGACTGCGCCGGCAGGTAGAAATGCTTCTGGTGCAACGGCACGGTGACGGGGCGGTCGCGATGCCGTCGAAGGCGACATTCAACCGGTTGGTGACAGCGCTGTCGACGGGACAGCACACGTTCGGTTCGGCGAAGACGCGGCGATCCGCGGCGAATCGGCCGACCGGCCCCTTCACCGCGACATGGGCGTCGCGGCCGGGACAACACGTTCAGATCGACACGACACCCTTGGACGTGTTGGCAGTCTTCGACGACGGGAGCGCCCGACGAGTCGAGTTGACCGCAGCGGTCGATGTCGCAACGCGCACGATCGCGGCGGGAGTGCTCCGCCCGGTCGGTACCAAGGCTGTGGATGCATCCATGCTGCTGGCGCGGATGCTGGTACCTGAGCCGATGCGCCCGGGTTGGGCAGAGACGTTGCGGATGTCGGTGTCGCGGTTGCCGTATCGCAGTCTGGCCGACATCGACATCCGTATGGAGCAGGCTGCGGCGAAACCGGTAATCGTCCCGGAGACGATCGGCTGCGACCGCGGAAAGGTCTACCTGTCCGAAACGTTCCTGCGGTCATGTCAGACGCTGGGCATGTCGGTTCAGCCGTCCCATCCGCGCACGCCGACCGACAACAGCGTGATCGAGCGGACATTTTCCTCGATCAACACCCTGTTCTGCCAGTATGTCGCCGGTTACGTCGGCCGCGATGTCGGCCGCCGCGGCGCGCATGTCGAGGACGAAGCTGCGTGGTCGTTGGCGCAACTGCAGGATCTGTTCGACGAGTGGGTGATTCACTGGCAGCGCCGTCCACACGACGGGCTGCGCAGTCCCGACAGCGGTCAGGCGGTGTCACCGAACGAGATGTACGCGGTGCTGGTCAGCGCCGCAGGCTATCTGCCGTTGATGCTCAGCGGTGAGGACTACATCGAACTGCTGCCTTCGCAATGGCGCGCCATCAACGATTACGGGGTGCGCCTCGACCGGCGCACGTACGACGATCGCGGGTTCAATCCCTATCGCCGCCAGCATTCCGGTGTCACCGCGCACAACGGGGCTTGGGAAGTCCGCTACGACCCGTACGACCTGTCGCAGGTGTTCGTTCGTAACCACTACGAAGGTGGTTGGATCCGAGCGACCTGGACGCATCTGCCGATGGTGTCGGCTCCGTTCGCGGACTTTACCTGGCGTCACGCCCGCCAGATCGTCGCCGACGCCGGGCCGACAGCTGAACCGGTGGAGACCGCGACCGCGCGGGCGCTGGCGGATCTGCTGGATCGCGCGTCCGCGGGCCCGGATACGCAGTCGGCGGCCAGGACCAAGGCTGATCGCAAGGTGGCGGCACGTACCCGGGCTGCGGCACCTGAGCGAGCCACTGTCGTGCCGGTCGATCTGCGTGTGCTCGACGGTGGTGACGACTTCGACGAGGACAGCGGCGGTGATGAAGGCGAGCTGGGCACTGTGATCCCGTTCGGTGTCTTCGATGCCGCCGCGGAGGCCGAGAGGTGGCTGTGACCAGCATGAGTGAATTCGACCCGCCACCGGACGCCCCACTGACCACCAAGGAGGGCTGGAATCGCTGGGTTGGCCGTGACCGCTCTGCGCCTGAGCTGCGCGGAGATTGGTGCGAGCTGGCACCGTCCGAACGCGCCGACTACGACGACACCCGGCTGGACTACCACTCCGAACTGATCGTGGTGAACACCCCTGCCATCCAGGACATCACGAAAACCGTTCGGCGGCTGTTGATTCTCAATCGCCGCCAGATATCGGCTCGGCGCGGGCTGATCGTCACCGGCGGCGCGGGTACGGGCAAGACCACCGCGTTGACCCAGTTGGGGCTGGCCCATGAGCTTCGAACGCGTTTGCGCAATCCGGTTCGGGGGACACGGATTCCGGTCGTCTACATCACCTTGCCCCCGGCTGCGACTGCGCGCATGGTCGCGGTCGAATTCGCGCGGTTCCTCGGTCTCCCGGTCACGGGCCGCGCCAATCTCACCGACATCACTAATTCCGTCTGCGCGGTCCTCTGCGACGTCGGCTGCGATCTGGTCCTCGTCGATGAGATCCACAACATTTCGCTGACCACCCGAGCGGGTGCAGAGGTCTCCGATCAACTGAAATACTTCTCCGAGCGCATCCCGGCGACATTCGTCTACGCCGGAATCGACGTCGAACATGCAGGCTTGTTTTCCGGCATCCGCGGCCGCCAGATCGCCGGCCGCTTCGCCACTATTTCCACCCACCCGTTCGCCTACGGCAGCACCGCGCAGCGCGAACACTGGCGCGCTCTCATCGTCACACTCGAGCAAGCGCTCCGCCTGCATCGGCACAAACCCGGCACCCTCGCCCGTCAGGGCCAATATCTCTACCAGCGCACCAACGGCATGCTCGGGAGCCTGTCCCACCTCATCCGGGGAGCTGCCATCGACGCAATCCTCGATGGCAGCGAGAAGGTCACCAAAGCTCATCTCGACGCCCAGCGACTCGACCGCGCCGCCAACATTCAGCCGGAGTTGGCTCCCGGCAAGGGTTCGGCCAAGCGAAGTGGCGTTGCATGACCTCTCGGCGGCGCCTGAGCGGGCAAGCGCGCCCGCTGCCCATTCCCATCCCGCCCTCGATGAACGAGACGATCGAGTCCTACCTACGCAGACTCGCCGTCGTCAACCACATCAGCAACGACGCACTGAAGCGTCACCTCGGGCTCGACCCCACGCGGCTGGGATTACGCATCCGGCTCGGTAACCTCGCCAGGCTCGTCGCCATCACCGGTTATTCACGCGAGCAGCTCACACGCACGCTTCCTCAGTTGTCGAACTGGCACACCGACTCTGCCCGCTTCGCGGACTGGCCGCGACCGGCCTGCCCTGCCTGCACGAACCGTCACCGAGGTGGCCCAGTGACCCGCTACTACCCGTCGTACGTCCATGCCTGCCCGATGCACCAGATCTGGTTCAGCGGTGGGCAATTCGATCGCGGCCGCGTGCTCGATGTCAGCGACACACCAGCAGTCCTGGCCGCTCATTCCAGACATCGGCGCTTGGCGCAACGACGCGGACCGCAACCGACCCAATACGCCTTCGACGTCGCTCGCGGAGTGTGGAACAACCTCGTCTCATTTCCCGCGTGCAGCGGCGTCAAGGAAAGACTCGGCATCCTCCAGCCGAATGCGAGGCGGTTCATCGCCCTCGACGACTGCGAATATTTGGCGGCGAGCTACCCCAACGTCGTCAACACCGCCGCATTGCTGGTCTCACCGCACTGGCGGCGGGTCGCTTCCAGACAGCACACATGCAATCTGTTCCTCACCGAACTCGGATGGCGGACAAGCGGCGAACGGCATCCCTACTGGCCACAGGGCAAAAGCGACCCCATCGTGAAATGGATCGAGGGTCTCACCCGGGCCAGCATCGACTGGAACATGCTCTGACCACTGTCGACTTGACTTGTTGCACTAGAGAGCAGCTTGCCGGCGTGTCTGATGCCGCCATCGCCTGAAAATGAGACAGAAATCGGACATTGTGGGGTTGCGAAAGTCGAATGCAAACAAATTGATATCAATTCTGGCACCATTCATTGATGCTGCGGGCGGGCCTGGGCGCGATCCGAAGTATTCACGGCTTACGCGAGGTTCGCAGACAGACCTATGCGCAGACTGAACCCGGCCTCTTCTCCGGATGCGACATCGACTTGTGGCGCAACCGCTTCGAGGCGATGGCAGATCCGAATAGACTACGAATACTGTGCTGCTTGAGCACTGGGCCCCTGTGCGTCACGGACATGGCCGTGGACAGGAATGACAGCATCGGCGGTCTCGCATGCTGTTCGTATGCTTCATGATCGCAAGATTGTTTCGGACACGAGACGGTCGACAGATGTACTACCGATTGGCGGATGAGTTTATGTGCGTTCTTCTCCGCGGGCAGCGTGTCGTCACGGAGAAATCTCTACTCTGAGCGGTCTCGCATCAGCGCAGTACTCTGTCGTCACCAGGTGAACAGCAGTCCGTCGTTATCGCATCGCGGAACGGCGGGGCGCGCGAAATGCCGACACAGTCACGTGGATTTGTCCGGCCACGCTGCAGCGGAGACGGTAGCCGGAATCAGGAGCAGTGCATACCGGTTCTGACGGGCCAGTCGGCTCGAGACCGAGGTGTGGAACAGAGTGCCGCCGGCCGATACCGCTCCCAGGCGCGGAGCGCCGATCACGATGACGAAGGCCCCGTATGTGTCGGCGATTGTCATCAAATATTGTGCAGGTTCGGCGCGCTGGCAGTCGTAGGTCCAGTTACCGGGGAAGGCGTGCAGTATCGCGAGTGCGCGATCGCGTTGGGCGGTGACAGCCTGGTGGAAGCGATCTTCGTAATAGGGGGAATCGGTTTCGACGGGCATGTCTTCGACGTCGATGCAGTGCACGATATGCAATGCTGCGCCCTGCTTCGCTGCGAAATCCGTGGCGAATGTCAGTGCGTTACTGCTAGGGGCGCCGGAACCGAGGCCGGCAACGATGTGACCTGCGACGGGTAGATGTGAGCGGGTTTCGTGCAGATGACAGGTCAGTGGTGAGTGCGCCGCGTGCGAAATCTTCTGCTGGCTGTTCATGGGGTCTCCTGGAACGGTGGACGACCATCGCATCTGGTGCCGGAAGTCGCAGGCTCGCCCGGAATTCGCAGGCTCGCAAGGGCAGTCGCACTGCCGGGCACCGGGACGGGATGGGTGACGCTTTTCATCCGAGGTGATGGTCAGAGGGGTTGCTGATCGATGAGATCGATTCTCCACCTCCCCTCGAGGTAGATGAGCACCTGGTAGGACCCTGTGGGGACGGTGATCGTCGTTGCGTCCGGGTCGATGTGCAGCATCAGTGGCCGGATGACGGCGTCGTGGGTGACGACGATCAACGGTGTCGAATCGGCGCCCGGTACCGCGAATTCGTCGAGTGCGGGCAGGACACGGGTAAGAACCGTCTCGGACGTCTCCACCCCGGGCGCTGCATCGACGGTGCCCCATTCTGCTAGTACCTCACTCTTACGGTGCCCGGTCCAGAACCCGTAGTCGCGGTCGTTCAAGCGTGCATCGATGCGCTGCTCTATGCCCAGCGCCTCGGCGATGATCTGCGCGGTGCGGACGGCGCGGCGGAGTGGACTGGACAGAACAAGGCTCGCTCCGATATCGCTCAGGGCCCTCGCTACGGCGGCGGCTTGTCGCTCGCCGATCTCGTCGAGCGGTGGATCGGCCAGGCCGCGTAGGCGGCCTTCGGCGTTGAGGGCGGTTTGTCCGTGGCGGACGAGGTAGAGCTGCGAGGTCATGACGAGTCCTCTCTCATCGGTTCTTCGATGTCAACGACATTCGGCGCGTCGATGCCATTACGTAGCCATCGGCCGGTCACCAAGCGGAACCCGGCAGGGATGTGAGAGCCGACATGAACCGCGAGAATGGCGGTGGCGGCGGCGAGGAAGCTGGCAATCACGTCGCTGGGGTAGTGCACCCCCAGATACAGGCGTGATGCGGCGACGGTGAGGGCGAACAGGACTGCGAGAAGACGGGCGCCCCTGCGCAGTGCCGAGCGTGAGTGTGCGGTCAGCAGAACAATGATGCCGACACCCGCCGCTGCCACGGCGGTATGTCCAGAGGGGAACGACCAGTGTGTGTCCGGCGTCATCGCCCACAACGACACCGGAGGCCGGGGCTCCCGGATTGCATACTTGGCGACGGTCGAGACGATCAGTGTTCCCGCCATGATCGCCAGAACGAGGATCGCGTCCGAGCGGCGCCGACGCATCCCGAGCCAGGCTGCGAGAACGAAGACGACGCCGACTCCGACCGCAGGTTGCGCACAATCGGTCACCACCTCAGCCAACACGACGCCCCACGATGTGCGGTGGCGTTCGATCCCTTCGTCGAGATCCAGTCCGTGCTCGATGACCCACGTCTTCGAGAAGACACCGACGACGAGCAACACGGCAAAACAGGTGATCGCCGCGATCAGCGGCCGGATCCACGGTTGGCCAGGGGTATCGGGGTGGTGGGACACGAAAGGAACCGTCCGATCGGAGGATGAATTCAGGAAGGGGAACGACTGGTGTGAGATCGAATGTGTGTGGTGCCGATCAGGCACACGACAGCGAGAATTTGAATGGTGACGACGGTGCCGATCAAGATCGGGATCGAGACTTCGTAGAGGAGTCCGGTCAAGGCCCCGCCCACGGCGGTGGCGACTCCGATGATCGCGGCGTAAAGACCGTAGGCGGTGGCACGGCGAGGTGGTGGGACGAGGTCGGCGACGACCGCGCGCAGCGTCGACTCCTGCACGCCGACGGCCGCTCCCCATACCAGCGCGCCGGCGATCACCGCGACCACGGAGTCGGTGAATGCCAGCACAGGCACGAGAGCGGCAAGGACGGGAAGACTACCGAGTACTTTCGCGCCGACCTTGTCGTATGCCCATCCTGTTACCAGTGCAGCGACAGCGTCGGCGCCCATCGCCGCGGCATACACGAGCGGGACGGCAGCCGCGGGCAGGATATTGCGAGCGACCAGATGGAAGGAGAGCACCCCGAAGGTGGCGAATCCGATCATCGTCGCGGCAGAGAACCCGGAATAGACCCAGAACGATTCGGGCAGAGACTGCCACCAGTGGGTTCGAGGGGCGTGGGCGAGATGATCGGGGTTGGTCTCCTCACCTGGCTCGGTGCGGTGGGGAATTTCGTAGAGCACCGGGTCGGGGACGCGGGCTCGCAACCACACCAGCATCGCGATTACTCCCACGCCCGGTAGCGCCAGAATCCCCAATGCAGGCCCGTAGTCTCCGCCGGTGATTGCCAGGACGAGAGCGACCACCAGCGGACCGATCAGCGCGCCGACTTGATCGAGTGCTTCGTGGACGGCGAAACCGCGACCGCGGCCGGTCGCAGCGGTGGCGTGGGAGAGGAGAGTGTCCTTTGCGGGGCTTCGGACGGCTTTGCCGACGCGTTCGGCGATGACCAATGCACATGCCACCCAGAGTGTTCCCGCGATGCCGAGCAACGGAACTGTCACCACGGTCAGGGCATAGCCGGAGATGGTCCATGTCCAGAATTTGCGGGTTCGGTCCGCTAGCGGACCTGAAACCAGTCGGAGCATCAGGGCTGCGGCTTCACCGATACCGGTGACGATGCCGACGACCAGGGCGGTGGCACCGAGTGAGGCGAGTAGCGGCCCGGTGATCGAACGGGCGCCCTCGTACACGAAGTCTGCGAGCAAGCTGACCGTGCCGAACGCGACGATGAATCGCCACGGTGTCAACGGTATGCGGGTAGCAGTGCTGGTTATTTCCTGCCCATCGGTCCGATCAGGCACTAGGTGTGTGTCCTTCCGTCATTCTCTGTCCTCGATGGCGGAGCAGCCATCACGGTGTGGCCGTCCATCCGGAGAACCGGGCCTGCGCCGGAATCATCAACAGCGGCCGGTGGCCTTTGTGGATCAGGTGCGCGGACACCGACTCACCGGACACCCGTTCCATCATCGAGACGAAGCCGCGCCGCGGAGTGCCGATGATGATCATCAGCGCGTCGTGACGCTCGGCGATCGAGATCAGTAGCCGCATCGGATCCTCGTGGGTGCAGTCGTACGACCAGTTCCCGGGCAGCGGTGCGAGCATCGCGCACGCCTCGCTACGTTCGGATTCGAGTCCGTCGGCGAGTTCCCTCTCGTAGTTGGGGGAATCTGGATCGATGGGGAGATCGTTCGGGTCGACACTGTGCGCCACGTGCACACCGGCATTGATGCGCAGCGCGAAGTCGACCGCGAACCGCAATGCCGAATGGGAGCCGGCATTGCGGTCGAAGCCGACCACCAGATGACACGCCGGCGCAGGCACTGCCGGTGGCCCGTCGATATGCAGCGGTTCGAGTGACCTCAAGTTCTCGGTGAACCGGTGACGTGCGTCTTTGCTCATCGTGTTCTCCTCACAGTCCCGCCAACGCGAGACCTGCGGCGCCGGCCGTCACGGTCAGGGCCAGAGTCCCGACCGCATTACCGAAAGCGGGCCAATAGCGTTGGCGTTGAATCAGCCGCACCGTTTCGAAACTTGCCGTGCTGAAGGTGGTGTACCCGCCGCAGAACCCGACTCCGACGATCAACTGCAGCTCGCGCGAGGCGCCGTGGAAGAGGACGGCTCCGGTGACCAGTCCCAGGATCAAGGAGCCGGTGATGTTGATGATCACTGTGGCCCAGGGGAATTCGGCACTACGCCGGGTTCGGATCGCCCCGTCGAGAACGAACCGGCTCACCGCGCCGGCGCTACCGGCGAGTGCAATCCACAGTGTGATCACCGCCCGTCCTCCTTGAGTTGGGTCTGGATCCGTGCCCCGGCCGCGATTCCGGCGGCGGTTGTGAGGAGACCGACCGCCACACTGGCCACCGCGTAGAGAACCGCGGACCACAGGTGGTGATCACGGAGAAGCAGATCGGTGTCCACGGCGAGGGTGCTGTAGGTGGTGAACGAGCCGAGCACACCGGTGCCGACACACAACCGCACCCGCCGGAGCCACCCGGCGTCTTCACCGAGGCGGGTGAGGGCTTCGAGCAACAATCCCAACAGCAGGGCGCCGGCGATGTTGATCGCGAACGTCGTCCACGGGAATTGTCCGGCCGAGGTGGGGAACGCGACGCCCAGTCCGTAGCGCAGCGGCGCGCCGAGCAGCCCACCTGCGGCGACGGCGGCGATGGCCGAGGGGCGCACATGCAGCGGCCCCGGCTCGCGGGGAACGGAATCGGGGTCGACCGGCAGCGTCGGTGCGGGATCGGTGGGGCGGGTCACAGGCACAGTCCTTCCACGGTGGGAAGGAGCCATCAGCCCCGGGAGTGGGGCGGTTCAGACAACCCTCCGGAGGGTGTGTCTAGGCGGAGATCCATCGCCTGTCATTGATGAATATATCCTGACTGGGCCGCGGCTGTCGCCTCCGGGACACTCGAGCCTCACGACCCCACTCCTCTCGTGAACGAATTCGTCGCCGGCGGGTGCCGGCTTCGGCTCGCTCCATTCCCCCATCGCGGCGTAACGTGAAATCCACGATCATGGCGGTGGGGCTCGCCATAACCGCATTTCGCACCCGACGGAGCGGAACGCCAACGGTCCCTGGTCCAGCACACAACGCTGGCCGGGACTCCTACCCACGAGGTGTCGGTAGCCGGTCAGCGGCAACCACATCCCGAGGGGGACCCGATGTCTGTCACATTCTCGACCATTCGCGCGGTGGAAATCCTGGATTCACGCGGAAATCCGACCCTATCGGTGACCGCGGAACTCTCCGATCGGACCGTCGTCTGCGCCGGTGTCCCCTCCGGAGCCTCGACCGGAACCCGGGAAGCGGTGGAACTGCGCGATCACGATCGCGCCCGCTTCCACGGCCGCGGAGTCTCGCGGGCGCTCGCCCACGTCAACGGCCCCATCGCAGATGCGCTGACCGGCAGAGTCTTCGAAACACTCGCCGACGTCGATCGTGTGATGATCCGACTCGACGGAACCGCCGACAAATCACATCTCGGTGCCAATGCCATCGTCGGTGTCTCCATCGCCGCGGCCCGCGCCTTCGCCGCCAGTGCGAAGCAACCGTTGTGGCGCGCGCTGACCCCGGACGGTGTGCAGCCGCGGCTACCGGTACCGCATTTCAACGTCGTCAACGGTGGCCGCCACGCCCCGAACGCCCTGCAGTTCCAAGAATTCATGATCGCCCCCCTCGGTGCCCCATCGATGGCCGATGCCGTGCGGGCCGGATCGGAAATTTATGCCGACCTCCGAAGCTCGCTCGAACACCGCAACCTCGCAACAGGTCTCGGCGACGAAGGCGGCTTCGCGCCCGAGGTGGCATGGCCGGAAGAAGTGCTCACCCTGCTCGTCGATGCGATCAAGAAGGCCGGCTACATCCCCGGGCTCGGCGACGTGGCGATCGCGTTGGATCCGGCGGCGAGCGAATTCCACACCCACGACTTCTACGAGGTTTCCGGGCAACACGTCACCAGCGCCGAGATGATCAGCCGGTACGAACGTCTGGTCGACGAATACCCCATCTGGAGCATCGAAGACGGATTGAGCGAAGGCGACCTCGACGGGTGGAAACACCTCACCACCACCCTCGGCGATCGGATCCAGATCGTCGGTGACGACAACTTCGTCACCAACCCGGCCATCATCACCGACGCCATCGCCGCCGGTGTGGGCAACGCGGCCCTGATCAAGGTCAACCAGATCGGCACCGTCACCGAAACCCTCGAGGCGCTGAAAATATGTCGAGACGCCGGATACGGGGCGATGATCTCGCACCGCTCCGGCGAAACCGACGACACCTTCATCGCCGACCTCGCCGTCGCATCCGGATGCGGCCAGATCAAATCCGGTGCGCCCGCCCGCGGGGAACGGGTCGCGAAGTACAACCGCCTCCTGCAGATCGCCGACGCCAACCCCCGCCTGCGCTACGGGCTACCGTCGTGACGGAGGCGTCTCGACCTGCCGACCCACCGAACTCCGAACCGACCGACAGTCGCTGGTTGACCCCGGGAGTGCTCGGGGTGGGTGGGGCGTCCCTGTTCAGCGACGCCAGCCACGAACTGGTCACCAGCCTGCTCCCGACGTTCCTCACCTCCACCCTGCATGCCGGCCCGGGGGCGCTCGGAGCGATCGACGGCACCGCGGACGCGTTGACCGGGCTCGCCAAGCTCGCTGGCGGCCCGTTGTCGAACGACCCTGCCCGCAGGTCCAGGCTGGCCGCCTCCGGCTATGTCGGCACTGCGATCGCCACCGCCGCGATCGGGCTGACCACCGCGGTGTGGCAGGTGGCGTTCCTGCGCTCGTTCGCGTGGATCTCACGAGGGGTGCGTTCACCCGCCCGCGACATGCTGCTGACCTCGCTCTCGCGTGACGACTCGTACGGGCGGGCATTCGGTGTCGAGCGTGCGGGCGATAATGCCGGGGCGATCATCGGGCCGTTGGCGGCATCGATCCTGGTCGCCGTCGTCGGTGTCCGGCATGCGATGGTCCTCTCGATCGTTCCGGGCATCCTCGCGGCGGTGGCGATCCTGATCGCCGCCCGCGAAGCCAAACGCTCCCTCGGTGAACCAGCCGGCCGGCGGACCCTCACACTGAACCTGCGGGAGCTGCGGGAAGTGGGGTTCGCCCGCACATTGACGCCGGTGGCAATGTTCGAACTCGGCAATCTCGCCACCACCCTGCTGATCCTGCGGGCGACGGATCTCCTGCAGAGCGGAGGTCGGGATCTCACTGCGGCCACCAGCCTGGCGATCCTGCTCTACGTCGCACACAACGCCGCCGCTACGGTGTGTTCGCTTGTCGCCGGGCAACTCTCGGACCGCATCGGCCCGCGGCTGGTGTTCGCGAGTAGCGCGCTCGTCTACGTGGCGGGGTATCTGGTGTTCGCTGTCGGTCCGCACGCGTGGCCACTGCTTCTGTTGGGGTTCGTTCTCGCAGGTCTCGGGATCGGCGCGGCCGAGACGGCCGAATCGACAGCGGTCGCGAAGACGTTGCCGGAGGGTCTGCGCGGCAACGGTTTCGGGGTTCTCGGCTTGGTGCAGGCGTTCGGTGACATGGGTTCGACGGTCATCGCCGGGATCTTGTGGTCGCTGATCTCGCCGATGGTGGCGTTCGGGTACGTGGCGGCGTGGATGTTCGCGTCGGTGCTCGCATCGCCGCTGCTGCAACCCCGTGACCGCCGCAACTGGACAACGGCATGACCGGGCGACGCTGCGCAGGTACTCGAATCATGCGCTGAGACAAGGACCGAGGGCCGCGTACACCAGCTATCGACGATCTGCCGCACCCCTGCGCGACAAGCGACTCCGAAAAGAGCGAACCACCGGCGGGCAGCGGTTCTCAGCAAATACACAGCGCCATCGGTGAAGACTGCGCACGGAGAGGCCGGTGACGGGCGGCTGGTGCACACAGTGGTGACGGCATCGCGTACCGGGATGGGCAATCGTGGACGATCCGCCACGGGAGTGGGCAGTCGAGTTCTCCGGCGGCCGATTCGCCGGACCGGGTGCTGCGACAAACCGGCGCAACCGACTGACGACGACAGACGAACGAGGACATGAACACACACAATCTTGCGCTCGACGGATCCGGAATCGACGGATCGTCGTATATCGACGTGACCGATTTCGCCCGAGACACACCGTGGCTCAACGAGCCGATGTATCTGTACACCAGCATCGGCATCGCCTTCTTCGGTGTGCTGATCATCGCTGCGTGGTGGAAAGCCCGGCGCGAAGACTCGGCGACCATGGCCGCCGTCGTGGCCGCACCCATCGCCGCGGTCGCCGCGTACCTGGTCAACGACGCGGTCAAAGGGGTGGTCGAGGAGCCGCGGCCCTGCAACTCCTATCCAACTGCGTTCATTCTCGAAAAGTGTCCACCTCTGGCGGACTATTCGTTTCCCAGTAACCACACCGTCGTCGCCGCCGCGGTCGCCGCCGCCCTGTTTTTCGTCAGCTGGCGATGGGGCACGGTGGCAGCGGTGGCCGCCGCCTTGATGGCCTTCTCTCGCGTCTACGTCGGTGCCCACTACCCCCACGACGTCATCGCCGGTCTTGTCGTGGGATTCGTCGTTGGTCTGGTCACCGCACTAGTACTGCGCAAGTATGTGACCGCACTCGTCGAAAAACTCTCGACCGGGCCGCTTCGTCCTCTACTTTCAGGGGCCACTGCGCCCGAACAACCGGAGCACAACGCAATCACCATCACGATGCAAGGTCGGCGTCGAGCAGTGGGCCCGACTAAACAGTGAACAACTCTTCGCCGACCCGGCTAAACCCAGGTAAGAGCACGCCACTCCCGTCGAGAATCGCATCTTTCGTGTCAGGTAGCAGTCAGATCAGAGACGAATGCTCGAGGCGCACTCCGAAGATTCGCTGGTAGAGGTCCTCGCCGAAACTGGTGGGCAACGGTGCGCCCGGGATGATCCGGAAGGTGCGCTCCCCGTCCGGTCTCCGTTCGGCGCGGAGGAAGAGAGTGGTGTCGCTGGCCTCGGTGTGGAGGCTGTCGGCGAGGTCGAACATGTGGGTCACGAAGAAGACGGTGGTTCCGGTGTCCACCAGCCCGTGAAGGATCGAACTCGCTATCTGCGAGCCTTCACGTTCGTTGGTGGAGGCGAAGGATTCGTTGCACAGCAACATCGCGTTCGTCGGCATCAGGTCGATAGTCCGGCTCATCCGGTGAAGTTCCTCGTCGAGTTTGCCGCGCTGCATGGCGGCGTCTTCTTCCCTCTTGAAATGGGTGTAGACGCCGGGGCGCGCAGTGGCCCGCATCGATTGTGCGGGCGCGAACAGTCCGGCTTGCATCATCAGTTGGGTAAGCCCGACGCTGCGCAGGAATCTCGACTTCCCACCCTGGTTGGCGCCCGTGATCATCACCAGTGTGTTCCCGTCGGCGGCGATGTCGTTGCCCACCACACGATCTTCGGCGGTCAGGCTCAGTGCCACGTCGTACATTCCGGTGCAGGTGAACACGGTTTCTCCGGGGCGCGTGGGTTCGGGGAAACAGATGGGTTCGTCGAGTGCGGCGAGGTGCCGGGCGAGATTCAGGGCGCCGATGTAGAAGCCGAGTTCTGTGCGCAGCATCCGAAAGAAGCTCAGGATGTGGTCGGCGGATTGGGCGAGGGCGTTAGCGACGAGGATTACCCCTTGTCCCTTCAGATCGCCCAGTGCCTGTGCGCCGGCGATATCGCGGTCGGCGATCTCGAAGCTGTAGGAGACCGGCTCCTGCATCGCGAAAATCCGTTCCCACCACCGCCGATGAGGCGGTTCGTGGAGAACGTATCTCTCACCTTTGTTGCCCTCGCCCAGGGTGGCACTGAGCAGCGCACCTTGAGGAAAGTGCAACTGCTCGAGTTGGTCCCGCGCGCTACGGAAGAAGGTGTCGTCGAGTTCACGGGCGAGCGTGGTGAACAGTGTCGTGAACCCCTCCGATGTGAACTCCGCGGAATGTTCGGCTCCGATGTTCTTGAGTCGGGCAAGCATGTCGAGGAACATCTCGAGTACCTCAATGGATCGGTGCAGGACCGGATCGGGGGAATGGATCAGCAGTGGATAGTACTGCTTGTGTTCGCGTTCGATCGCCTCGACGGCAAGCTGGTACATCTGCGTGACCACGGCGGGCTGCGCGAAGCAGTCGCGCAGTATCTGTTGCCGGTAGATGATGGCATCCGGGTCGGTCACTGTCGTCAGCAGCGCGGCGTCGGCCACACCGCGCAGGAAAGAATCACCTTCGGCCATTGCATCGAGCATGGTGTCGAGTTCGAGGTCTTTCCTCAGATCGGTGGCGTGAGAGGGTAGTTCGGTTCCGGCGGCGAAGTCGCGGCTGCGGTACATCAGGTGTGCTTTCATGATCGACGTTCCTTCACCTGCTGGTAGGTCAGGCGGTACTTTTCTGCGAGCGTGAGGGCATACGCCAGGCCGTCCGCGCGCTGGCGGACGAGGGTGAAGGTGCGATGCGCCGGATCGTCGGGGTCGACGGCGGCGACCATGCTGACGGTGGCCTCGTTCAGCCTCGACAACTCGTCGACGAACGTGACGTACACACCGAGCATGCCGCGGTCGATGATCCGGTTGAGCACGGCGCCGCCGAGAAGACGGGCGTCCTTGACGGTGGTGGAGGTGAAGGTTTCGTTCATGATGACGATGCTCTCGCTGGTGGCCTGGTCGAGAATGTCGTGAATCCGCTCGAGTTCGTCCTGGAGTTTGCCGCTGAGGTTGGTGATGACCTCCTCGCGTTCGAAATGTGTGAACAGGTGATCGTAGAGATGCAATCGGGCCCGGTGGCCAGGGACAAGGCAGCCCAGGCGGCCCAGGTAGTGCATTTGTCCGAAGGTGCGCGCGAAGGTGGTCTTGCCGCCCTGATTGGGTCCACTGACCACGATGACGCGTTCTCGGCCCGTCAGTGCGAAGTCGTTGCACACCACCGCTCGTTCGGGAACAAGGCGTTCGGCGAGCGCGATATCGAATGTGTCGAACGCGCTGACCTCATGGGACCGATCGGTGACGTGGGGGTAGCAGAACTGCAGGCCGGCGTGTTCGAACCGGTCGAGGTAGTCGAGATAGACGAGGTAGAACTGGATCTCGCGGTCGAAGTCGTCGATGACCCGGTCGAGGAATCCACGGTTGTGCTGACAGAACTGGTTCAGTTCTGCGAACTCGCGGGGATGTAGTCGGGCGAGAAGATCCAGTACGTGCGCTTCGACGTGGTTCAACCCCCACCCGGCGGTGTTGCGGAGATGGTGCTCACGCACCTCGCCTTGCTTGAACTTCTCGAATGTTCTCTCCACCTCAGTGCTGTAGTCCGATTCGCCGTCATATCTTCGGACCGTGATGCGGTCACCCTTGATGATCAGGCAGTACCGGATGCCCGACAGTGCCCGCTCGACATTGTCCAGATCACCTCGCAGCGTGGAGAACTCCGGGCCCTGGAGATAATCGGCGAGGTAGTCGCGGAATCTACGCAGACCCGACGATCGTAGGGACAGAACAGTGAGGTTGTCGGACAAGCGGGTAGTGGCCACGGCGAAAACGCGGACAGCCATGAGAAACCAGGCCTGCTGTTCGCGGGGGTAGTACCGCTTACGGGCACGGGCGAGGTGTGTGCGCATCTCGTGCATCCCGGCCGCGAACTCGTCGACCGCCGACCGCACCTCCTCCATCTGCACGTCGCGGAAGACCTCGTGTCGGTAGGTGATCGCCGCGGTATCGGTCAGGGCCGTGTGGAAGAACTGCTCGAGGTCGTACTCCTCGTGGCCGGCGACGATCGATGTCACGACCTGCTCGAGGTTCAGATCGCCGAAGAACTCGGGCGGATTCGTCTCGAGAGGTGGTGCGGTTGCGGGGTTTTCGAAGAGGATGCTGCGAAAACTCTCGGCTGTCATAGCTGCCGCGTCGTCGTCGGGTGCGTACGTGCGATGAATGGCGTCGACATTGTGCATTGGAAGGGGCGGTCGGACGTTCATCCGGATCTCCTCTCGGTCAGTCGACCGAGCTGTTAGATCCTCGTGATCAGTGCGGCCCCGGTCAGCATCGAATATCTGACCAGGAACCGTTGGCTCCACCCGTACGGATGCCGGATGAGCGCACATTGTGGCGAGTCCCACCGCCATGCAAGCTAACTATCAGAATACTCCGTGTCGATCCTGCCTGACCAGCATGCGGTCACCGAACCCGCGTCGAAGAACTCGAAATCCCGTGCCGTGCAGAAGAACAGCACATGTGAGCGCAGGATGCGCGGACGAGCCGACCCTGTCTGATTCCGAGGCACACGAGCAGGCGGACATCGGAAGTGAGGACTGCTATGGCGGCGGTTCGATCGCCGCGGCACCCCTCACGCGGTATACGACGGAAGGACACCGTCGGGAAGGTCCTCCGGCGTTGAAAACCCGGGAGCCGACGCCGCGGATTGCCCTCGACAACTCCACCGGTGACGACCGAGATCGGCGAGGTTCACCACGACCATGTTGTTGTCGATCGGATCATGGTTGCGGCCCAGACCGTCGATGAGCGTTCGATAACCTGTGCCGTGCAGCAGTGCCTGGTGACGGTGGTGGAAATGGCCGTGCCACAGGCGTGCCGGTTGCACGTGATCGACGATCTCCCGTAATCGTTGCCGATTGGCTTCCGACGCGGCCAATTCCCGTGGTGGGAAGCCGTACCGATCGCGCTGCATTCCGGGAACCGGAATTCCGGCCGGGCAGTCATGACAGAACATGACATCCGCGAGGCCACCGGTGATCGCCGCGTCCATCTCGCCGGTGTCGATCGTTTCCTGCGGCCACCACGACGTGCCCTCGATCCGTAAGAACCGATCGATGGAGTACGCGCCACCCATCGCCAGGCATGTCGTCGATCCCCACGACCACCGCAATCCACGGGGCAGATGCACGATCCGTTCTCGCAGGTACCGAAGACCGTCCGGTGCGACGGGACGCGCCAACAGCGCGTCGAACGCTTCATGATTGCCGTCCACGAAACCCAGGACCAGATCGAACTCGGTGAGAGCAGCGTCGAGTGCATCGAGGTAGGCGTCGGTGAAGCGATACCCGAAGTCGCCGAGATGGACTACCACGTTCGCATTGCGTTTGGCTGCATGTTCGATCGCCTCGACCGCATATCGAGTGTCGGCATGCCAGTCCCCTGCAATCGCAATACGGTTGGGAGAGTTGAGGAATCGTCCCGTCGTGGGCTGGTGAGCTGTGTACATAGCGGAACCTTCGGCCGTGATCTCTGCTGTTCGAAGAATGGTGAAGTTCCGAGCGGTCCTGCGCGTCGACGACGCCCCGAAAGGTGTCGACGATGCCGAGAATCGGCAGCCACACCGTCGCGGTATTTTCCGGTGCCTTCACCGATGCGATGCGGCAGAGCGGCCTACCTTTCCGAGCGATACGTCGCTCGATTCGAGGTAGGGACCGTTGGCGGCGCGAACACCGCATTTGGTGGTGGGCCCCACCACCACTGTTCCGGTCAACTTTACTCCCGCCGGCGTACGTTCCCATACTGCAGTGTGGACGAAACCGCCGAACTCGAAGGTGATGTAGACACGCCACCGTCGAATCGTCACCAAGCCAGGTGTGGTGTGCGGCACCATCTAACCGAGCGTGAAATTACCGATGTCTCCCCGACCTCGTCTCGGTTGTACCCGACGTTCTCGACGAGACCTCACTTACCCAACCCCACGAGTACAGGCAACGCATGTTGAACCGCCGCCCGGCAAGTTCGAAAACCTTGATGTGGCCCGGTGTCGAGATGTGGCGAGGATCGACGGAACTCGCTGCACCTTAAGGACGGCCTTGGCGCTTCTACGCGCCTCAGGTACTTTGAGCCGCACCGAATCCCGCCGGCTCAACCAAAATGATTCCTCCCAGGTCGATGCCGCGGAGAAACATCAGATTCAATGAGTCTGAACAACCACCGATCGGTAGGTCACCGGTGACCCACGCACCGTCCACCATCGGCCGACCACGCTGGCAAAAAAAGTTTGTGCCGACCTGTCACAGGCCGTGCTCACCCGAACCTCCTCTCTTACGAGAGCCAAAAATTCCGGCTCGCTGAGACGGAGGTACGAACGGTGAAGACCACAGCGGATCCGACAAGCACAGCCAATGCGAAGCAGAAACCGATGATCACCTCGGTCCTCGTGTTCGGTGTCACCGGTAGTTCGGCGCGGATTGTTGCAAGTCGCTCGTTCCCGAGCGGAGAAGCGCAGAAGGATGGGCCGGCGGCGACTCTCGTCCAACTCGGATCTTGCGTGCACTGCCTTCCTCTGCGGGAGGTGACTGCATGACCGCCTCGATGGAAAGGGGCGTTTCGCGCGCGATGGAACTGGCCTCCGCACGCCAGATCGCCGCACAGTCTCCGCCACTTGAAGCGCGCCCGCACCCCTGGCTGCGCAACGCCACCATCACTGCCGCCGGAGGAACAGTCTTCGCCAGTCTCGCCCCGATCGTCGATCAAAGTGTCTGGACAGTGCCGATCGCCGCAGTCAGCGGTGCAACCGCAATCGGTGTGGGGGCTCTGGGCTATCGCACGAAACTGCGTGACGTCGAGGTCGACCGTGCGATCGAACAGCTCAGCCCTCAACTAGGACTTGCCGCGCCAAGTCGGGAAACCATCAAAGCCAGCCGGTGGGACATGCGAGGGTGGCCTGGACGTCCCGGCCGCCTCGTGATCCGATACGCGTCGGCAAAATTGGCGCTCGACGAGCACTTCATCGCGCGTATCAACGAGGTGCTTTCCGGTCAGGCGTGGGGCGAGTACCAATTGCAGAAGCACGACGCGCGCCGCCGCCGGATCATCTTCGTTCCGACTCGCGCCAGCGACGAAAAAACTGTTGAGGAAGTCGCCAGCATCGCTCGTGCGAAGCGCACCGTTCTGACGTTGCTCGGGCCGACCTGCAAGATCACGAAAACGGAGTTCGATCCTGAAACGGGCGAGTTGCGTGCCTTGGAAGCCAGCCACGAAGTCGGAACGAAAATTGCTCCGTCTGGGTATCGCAACCGAATCGAGCGGACAGTCTCAGGATTGTTGCCAGGGCGCTGGCGTGCCAAGTGGGAACTGGAAAAGGACACTGTTCGATTCGAGGTCCGTCCGAATTTCAAGAAGAACGTGTGGCATCCCGCTCCCGTTCTTTCCGACGACAACCCCTTGATCAACTACGACAGCGTCAAGATCCCGTACGGCATCGACGAAGACGGTCACGTCATGTACTGGCGTCCAGCGGTTGACCCACACATGATGTTGGTCGGTTCCTCCGGAACGGGAAAGACAGTGACCGCTCACACTGTTCTCACCGAGGTCACGGCCAACGGCTGGATCGTGTGGGTCGTAGACGGCAAGGGAGTCGAATTCCTCGGTTTCCAGGACTGGCCGAACGTGCAGATCGTTGCGGCACAGATCGCTCATCAAGTCGCTGTCATCCATCGTGCATGGCAAGTCATGGAAGAGCGATACGCAGCGATCATTGCCGGAGAAGCTCAAGAAACCGACTTCGAACCGTTGGTGCTGTTCATCGACGAGTTCGCTGATTTCCGCGGCAACCTTCTCAACTGGTACTCGATGATCAAAGGCAAGGGCGATCCCACCAAGCCTCGTACATTGCAGGAAGTCGGATCAATCGCCCGTAAAGGTCGAACCTCCCGGGTACATATGGTTCTCGGCACCCAGCGCCCGGACGCCGAATATTTCGGTGGCGACATGCGTGACAACTTCCGGATGCGCGTCTCCATGGGCAGGCTCTCCCCACAAGGTGCGCAGATGATGTGGGAGTCGATGAGTATCGGCACTTCAATTCCACGGGGATGCCGCGGCCGCGCCACTACGGTCAACGACGCGAATGACGCAGTGGAGATCCAGACGTATCGCACACCGGATCCGCGCAAGGTGGGCCCGGGCGATGAAGGTTACGAGCTTTTCGAGGTACTTCGCCCCGCGGTGGCTCGCCATCCGCGCCTGCTGATTCTCGACCCCGAACCTGACGAGGTCGACATCGACAAAGGCGACTCGGAAGAAGTCGAACTGAGATTCCACAACTATGCGATGGCGCCGTGGGGCCGTGCAGAGGACCATCCCTACAGCGATCCAGTCGCGATGCGCGCTAAAGGAAGATCGCGCGATAGCGCCCGAGGCGCCACCCCTCTCGAAATTCTCGGAATCTACTCCACGCGGCTACCCCGCACCAAAGATCTCCTTGACGCTGCAGAGTCTGCCCACGCCCGGCCCGCACTCACTGTCGTTCCGGAGTTGCTTGCCGATGACGTTGTCGAGGATGACTGGGAAGGCTTCAGCGAACCCACCGCGAGCTCTCCAGGGGAGATCCAGGTAGGCGATTTGATCTGTGTGGACGAGGACACCGACCACTGGGCCGTGGTCGACAGTGACCCGGGCCCGGACGAATTCGACGAAGACCACTACGCCATCACCTGGCGCGGTGACGGCGACTCCGAAGGCGTTCTGTCGGTCCCAGGGGACGGCGAGGTCTCGCGGCGTCGAGCTCTCGAATTGTCCTGAACCACAACCAGTTCAATAGACAAGGACAATCCATGACGAACTCGAATTCTCGAAACACCTTGTCGGACTCGGATATTTTCCTGTTGCTGTGTCTGACACCATTCGCCGTCCCGCTGGTCATCGCACTTGTGCCTGGGTGGTGGGGAAGTTCGCTGACCTGGCTAGTCGAGCGGAAAATCCTTGTCGCCGCGTCGGAGTCGCCACTCTTGACGTTTCCTGGCCAGATCGGTGGTCTCGACTTACCTCGCCTCGTTATCTGTGGGGCGGTCTTGATCGCTGCATCGGTGTGCGGATTCAGCGCACTTCGGGCGCTCCATGAGCGACGGATCGATCGCCGGCTCGCGTCTGGGGATCGGTTGTGATCGGCCGCATCGCATCGGTCAACCTGGACGACGAGGTCGACGCTGCGGTATCGTCCGAATCGCTAGCTGGGACACGGACTGACCATCCGTGCACACACAACCGAAAAGAGAATCCAATGTCCTTGGATAACGCTGTTTCGCGCATGCCTTCTGCACCGTGCACACTGACTTCGCTGACCGACGAAGACGACGGGCTGTTTCCGCTGCCGGCTTCCACCGCTAGAGTGGAGAGCAGGCCGGCTTACCGGTCCTCGGAGCCGGAGTCTGTGAGAACGGGTTGGTCCCCTGACTCCAGATCCCGGTTGGACGACGTTTCACGTCGCTCCTCCTCCGGCGGCGGGACGTTTAGGACAACCTCCCGCCGCCTGAGGTCCACCACGGTTTTCAATTCCGACACGGTTTTCAACTCCGACGGATCGCGCCGGCATCTGGAAGTTCTTGAAGAAGCCGGACTGACTCGACGCATGATCGCGCACTCGGCGAAGGTCAGTCTCAAGGCGCTTTCTACGATCAGTTCGCAAACACAAAAGTCGATCGATGCGTCCGTCGCGCAACGAGTGCTTGCCGTGACGTTTCACCCTTCTGACGATCGAAAGAGGACTCCGGGTGTTGGTGCGCAACGACGCATCCGTGCGCTGGTCGCGATGGGGTTCCCGTTCAGTGATCTGGCGCAGCGCCTGGGTGTTTCGCAGGCAGTACTGGAATCCTTGCCGGAGAAGGGCTTGATTCGTGTTGCGTTGTGGGAGTCGATCGATCGTCTCTACGACGAGCTTTCGATGACCTCGGAAGCTCCGAATCCCGCAGTTCGAGATTGGGCGCGCGATGTTCAGGGCTGGGCGCCTCCGTTGGCGTGGGATGACGATGAGATCGACGACTATCGAGCTCGCCCGCACCGTCCCCGAGGTCTCAAATCGCTCGATCCTGTTGCCGTCGAACGTCGCCTGAATGGGGAGCGCTCCATCAATCTCACCCTCGCAGATCAGGAGGCGATTGTGAAGGTGGCGCTGTCGCAAAAGTGGCCCGTCGCGCGACTGGCCGACGTCCTCAGCTGCGACGAGCGAGCAGCCAACACGCGACTGGTCCGTTATCGTGCTCGAATGAGAACGAAGAGTGCCGCTCATGGGGAGAGTGTTTCGGATGTTGCGTAGCGCTGCGCGACCACAGTTGTTCACCATGCGAGTTCTTGTCTCTCTTCTCGTTGTCCTCTTTGCATCGGGAGTTGTGACACTTTTTGATAACACTGCTGAGGCACTCCACGCCCAAAATCGTGTGGTTTCTGGCGCACTTGCCGTGGGAATTACTCTGATCTGCGCCGTGATGGCGTCGCGCGGTTTGCGAACCGCTGTCACTGTCTGGTGCAGAGATGCGGACATCCCCTTCGAAGTGACCAGCGCAGCTACTCACATTGCCTCTATCTTCACGGCCGTTTTCTGGCTTCTGGCAACCGAATTCGCGAACATGGGAGCAGCGTTGCCTGCCGTCCTGGCACTGTCGACTATTGCTGTGTGGTGTGCGGTCGTTGATCAAGCAACGATGCGAATTCCGACTTCCGCCGCCTACACGGCAGCGACACTGACGCTTTTGCTGATTGTCGTTGCAGGGCTGTTTGATTCAGATGCGTCAGCGATCCTTCGTGCGGTCGCGGGCGGTTTCGCGACAGCGCTGATGTACCTGCTTGTCGCGTGGGCCACGAGGGGAGGGGTGGGATTGGGTGACGTCAGGTTAAGCCTGAGTCTAGGATTTGTGCTCGGATATCAGGGTTGGCCGAGCGTAGTTGCCGGGCTGATTTGGCCGGTAATCGTCTTGTTCCCAGTGGTGATCGGCACGATCATTCATAGGCGCATAACTCGATCAACCGAGACAGCCCGAGAAATTGCCGCCGGCCCGGGTCTTGTCGCGGGTTGTGCGCTAGCCCTCGCCCTGAACGGTTGAATGGAACCGGAACTCGTCTGGTAATCGCAAGATCCATACTCACATCATCCTCTGAACCGCCAGTGTTCAGAGGATCTTTTTCTGCTGTCTTCGCAGGTTAACGGCTATATCTCACAAATGACGTGTCCAAAGTGTATTGGGTCGTCGTTATGGTCCGAACCAACAAACTGATCGGGGAGGGCACTGTGAAAATCTCAGGTACATCCAAGGCAATGGCATGGGTTGCAGGAGCGGCTGTCGCGGCAGGTGTTGCACTGGCCACCTATCCGGACGCAGCTCCTGCTGTACCTCCTCAAGTCCCGAGCGCAGAGGTTCTACAGAGCGCGGTGAAAGTCGCGGGCCTAATCGAGAGCTCGTCGGCCGTGGACCAGGTTCCGAACATTTCGGGTTACCAGAGGGGTTGTGGGAAGGGAGAGGCCCCGTTGACTGAACTAAATGCCGAATGGTGCAGGTCTGAAGGGGTGGGGTCGATGTGGGTCGGTAGCTTGCGGACATGAGCGAAGGGGAAAGTTCGAGAGATCTGTCGGGGCTTGTGGTGGCCCGAGTGGGTCGGTTGATAGCGACAGGTCAGGCGGCGGAGCCTTACGTCTTGCAGGGCAGCGACGGTGAACGAGTGGAGTCCGTCGAGGTGTTCTTCCGGGAGCTGATCGCTTCCGGGAGGTCGGTGGCGACGGTGCGTTCGTACGGTATGGATCTGCTCAGATGGTGGCGGTTCCTTCACGCTGTGGACGTGGCGTGGGATCGTGCCGATCGGGTCGATGCCCGCGATTTCAGTTGTTGGATCCAGTTGACGGCGAAGGCACGACAAGGATCAGTGGTGCCGGCCAGCGCCGAGGCGGCTGCTACTGCTGCGGCATCGCCGAATCCTGTCACCGGCAAACCGGCTCTGGGGGCCGGGTACTCGCCGGCGACAGTGGCGCACAGTGAGACGGTGCTGCGAAGTTTCTACGATTTTCATCGGGACGCGGGGACTGGCCCGCTTCTGAATCCGTTCCCTCTCGATCTCTCTCGCCGGTCGAGATGGGCTCATGCGCACCACAATCCGATGGATCATTGGGCACCTGAGCGTGTGGGGCGCTACCGGCCTCGGGTCTCGCAGCGGATTCCCCGAGCGATTCCCGAGGATCTGTTCGATAAGTTGTTCGCGGCGTTGTCGTCGGATCGGGACCGGGCGTTGGTGGCGTTCTGGATTTCATCGGGGGTGCGAGCGTCGGAGCTGTTGGGAGTCCGCGAGTGCGATGTCGACCCGGGGCAGCAGTTGATTACTGTGGTGCGCAAGGGAACACGTGCGGTGGAGCAGGTACCCGCGTCGGCGGACGCGTTCGTCTGGTTGCGGTTGTATCAGGAGCAGTTGCGGGGCGAGGTGCCACTCGGACGGATGCAACCGTTGTGGTGGACACTGCGAAGGCCTCGCCGCCCGTTGAATTACCATGCGGCGCATCGGATGTTCGAGCGTGCGAATGCTACCCTCGGTTCGGATTGGACTCTGCACGACTTACGTCACAGTGCAGCGAGGCGGATGGCCAACGACCCGCACTTGTCCTTGGTGGAGGTCAAAGAGGTGTTGGGGCACGCCCATTTGTCGACGACCGAAATTTATCTGACACCCGATAAGGACGAGGTGATCGCCAGCGTCCTGGCCCACCACGCTCGTACTGCTGATCAGCGGGAACATCCGCGGGCTCCGTCGCCGCCTCCTGCTCCTGGATACGATCCGGCAGCGTTGAGCGTGCTGTTCGGGAGGCCGTTGTGAGCACTGCCGTCAAGCACATGACCCGCCCGGAACGCTTCGAGGTCACACCGGTGCCGCATTCGAGGATTCGCCAACTGCACAAACAGTTTCCACCACGCGAAGGTGAACTCTGGTGGCCGCACACCGCTGCCTCTGCTGAGGAGGTCGAGGCCCGACTGAACTGCTCGGTGCTTGCTGAGGCTGCGGTCACCACCCGAGCCGGACGGCACCGGGGCGTGATCAAGATACTGACCTGGTTGGCTTCGGTGCCAGGCGATACCTGGCAAGCCCGGTGGCTCGCCAGCGGCGCCGAGAACATCCGCGGGTCTCGTTACGGCGCGACAACCTCCTGGGCCGATCTCCCGGTGGAATGGATTGCCGGACACGGGCGCCCTGTCAGACATGATCGCAACGACCTGGCTGCAGGACTGCTGATGTTGCTGTGCCTGGACGTGATCCGGCCGCAGTTGCCGTGGATGCTCTCCCGGGCGCACCCGTTTCTCGCGCCGATGATGGCAAAGCTGCGAGATCCGGACGGATTCGCGCGGTTGGACGAGCTTGCTGCCACTCAGCCGGATACCTCGCGAGACGATGCACGAATCGCAGCGACCAGAATCGCGACCCTGCTGGTATCCAAAGGCGGGACGGTCGCGGAGATCACTGTCGGCGATTGCGTGGAGCTGATCGAAACGATGGCGCAGGTGCACTCCCGCCGCGGTCAGAAGAAGATCGATTTCTACCTGCGACTACGTGCGATGGGCATCTTTCCCGAGGATGCACCACACAGCATCCGTGCGTTCGGCGCTCCGGTCGGACAGTTGACGATCGAACAACTCGTCGACCGCTACCCGATCGAGAACCAACCGATCCGAGCTTTGCTCATCGACTATCTGCGCGAGCGTCAACCCGCGCTGGACTACACCAGTCTCAACTCTCGTGCCCGAGGACTCGCCGGGCTGTTCTGGAGCCGCGTCGAGACACTCGCCCCCGGTATCGACACCCTGGCGCTGCCGCCTGACGTTGCCCGAGCATGGAAGGACGACCTGAGATCGATCACACGCACCGCCGTCGACGCGGCGGGACGAAAGCACGAAACAACTTCGCCCCGAAAGAATTACAAAGACAATCTGTTGCAAGTGCGTGCGTTCTATCTCGACCTCGCGCACTGGGCCGTCGAAGATCCGGCACGCTGGGCGCAGTGGGTGGCGCCCTGCCCGATCAGCGACGCCGAGGTCAAAAGAGGCAAGGAACTCAAACACCGTAAAGCGCGGATGGATCAGCGCACTCGCGAGCGATTGCCTGTCCTGTCGCAGTTGGTTCGGTCCGCAGCTGACCGCCGCGCGGCCGCAGCGGCTCTACTTGTTGCGGCGCAGAACACCGAACCAGGTGAGGTGATCGCGGGAACCGACGGAGAACTGCGACGATCCTTGATCCGTCGGGGAACTGGCCGCGTCGTATGGGCCGACAATACTGTTACCGGTGTTCGCCGCGATCTCACCTACGAGGACGAGGAAGCATTCTGGGCATTCGCCACTATCGAAGTGTTGCGGCTCAGCGGTATCCGTCATGAAGAGCTCCTCGAGCTCAGTCACCACAGCATCACCGAATATCGACTACCTAGTACCGGTGAACTGGTTCCGCTGCTGCAGATAGCTCCATCGAAGACCGATACCGAGCGGCTGATCTTGGTCAGTCCCGAGCTTGCGGAAGTCCTCAGTGCGGTAGTTCAGCGTTCGCGGCAACCCAACGGATCGATACCGCTCGTGGCTGCCTACGATACGCAGGAGAAGCTGTGGAATCCGCCGATGCCGCTGCTCTTTCAGCGGGGAATCGGAAACGAACGCCGAGCGATCCCACCGAGTTTCGTCCGCAAGCTCCTCATCAATGCGCTCACCGTGGCAGCTCTCACCGATGCCAGTGGCGATCCGTTGATGTTTCAGCCCCACGACTTCCGGCGAATATTCGTCACCGACGCGATCATGAACGGCCTGCCACCCCATATCGCACAGGTTATTTGCGGGCACAAGACAATTGACACGACGATGGGCTACAAGGCCGTCTACCCCTCGGAAACGATCGAAGCGCATCGAGCGTTCATCGCGCGTCGTCGTTCGATGAGACCCAGTGAGGAATACCGGACACCGACCGACGAGGAATGGGATGCGTTCTTGTCTCATTTCGAGAAGCGGAAAGTATCGGTCGGGACCTGCGCACGGTCGTTCGGCACACCCTGCATCCATGAGCATGCTTGCGTCAGATGCTCACTCCTGCGGCCGGATCCAACGCAGCGAGGCAGGCTCGAAGAAATCCGAGACAACCTCGAAGCCCGCATCATCGAAGCCAAACAGGAAGGCTGGCTGGGTGAAGTCGAAGGACTGCAGGTCAGCTACACCGGAGTCAGGGACAAGATCGCACAGGTCGATGCCACGATGAAACGAGGATCGGCAACAACTGACCTCGGAATGCCTGGATTCGGATCGATCTCGGGAAGGACTTCCACATGATTACCAAGCTTGAATTCTTGTTCAGAGAATCCTGCAGTTTCGGGCCTGCGTGGACCGACGACTACGACGGACCAGGCGGCCACGATGGTTGCGATTCACGCAACAATGTTCTGGCACAACAACTAACTGCCATAGAGACGAAGCCCGGTACGCGGAACTGTGTCGTCATAGCGGGAACGCTTCAGGATTCTTACACCGGTACGACCATCGAGTTCGAGAAGGCCAACGCATCGGCGGTTCAGATCGACCACGTCTTATCAGCAGCTTTGTCAAGGAGTCTTCCTCTTTCTGCTGGTCACTATGTCGATGTCATGCCGCTGATTGCTGTGGTGGCAGTGTGATGGGCCAGCGCGTGAGCGGGGTCGCGGGGGTGGCTGCGGCGTCCGTTGTCGCTGTGTCTGGTTGCTCGGTCCTTCCGGCTGTTGGCGGGGCGGTGTTCGCTGCTCCGGTGTCCGGAACTTCTGCGCCGGGTGCGCAGGTTGGCGAGGTGCTGTCCGCGTTGGAGCAGCTTGCGGTGAAGGGGCGTGCGCCGAAGACGGGGTATGCGCGCAGCGAGTTCGGGGTCGCGTGGACTGATACGAACACCGTTATGTGGGGCGGGAACTCGCTGAGCACCCGCGAGGACATACTCTCCCGTGACCTCGTGGACATCACGTGCAAAGACCGCTCAGGTGTGGCCGCGCCGCCGTGCGTGGTGCAGTCGGGAGTCCTTCACGATCCGTATACCGGGACCACGGTGAATTTCGTTCGCGGGGAGACGACTTCGCCGCTCGTCCCGATCGAGCATGTTGTCGCTCTTGGTGATTCGTGGCAGAAGGGCGCGCAGCAGTTGTCTGCCGCTGAGCGGGTCGATCTGGCGAATGATCCGCTCAATCTCATCGCGACCACGCAGGCTCCGAACTCGGCGAAGAGTGATTCGGATGCTGCATCGTGGCTGCCGCCGAACAAGGCGTTCCGTTGTACCTATGTGGCCCGTCAGGTCGCGGTCAAACTCCGATATCGACTGTGGGTGACCAAGGCGGAGAAAGACACGATCGCCGCCGTCCTGTCGACGTGTCCCGGCCAGGCGCTTCCCTCCAATGTCGAGGCGGCGGATCGTGTTTCGTGAACGAGCAGCGAAATCGCTTACCCTCAGGGCGCTAGCGGGGGTCGGCGAGTCGTCGCCGCAGCGCGAGGTTCTCGCCGTGGGCGACCGCGAGCGCCTTGCGCAGCTCGCCGAGCTCTTCGGCGTGCCGGCGTTTGAGTTCCTTGAGCTGCGAGGACAGTGCTCTGACCGCGGACGATGCGGACTGCTGTTCGCGTTCGGTCATCTGTTCCGGAGTTGTTCGGTGGTGCGGGCGCCTGGTGCGGAGGTCGTTGATCTTTGTGCGCAGGTCGGGCTGGTTGTAGAGGAAGTCGGTGGAGACCGTGGCGCGGCGAGCGACGGCCGCGAAGGTGACCGGCTCGCCTGCATTGCTGAGTGCCAGCAGCGCCGCTTCCGCGCGCGCTCGGGTCTCGGTGTGGCGCGCTCGCGCTGCGGCGGTGAGGTGTTCGGGCACGGGCTTGTTCTCCTTGCACTAGGTGGTGGTTCCGGGGCCGCGAACGGCCTTGTCGGCGGCGGAGACATCGTTGATCGAGAGCAGGATCCGGTTGAGCGAGTCGACCTCGATTTGGCGGCCTTGCAGCCAGATGTTCGTCTCGTCCATCGGGGCGCCGTACTTCGCGGTGAACACTGCTTGCCGGTGTTCGATCAGGGTTTCCGTGTCGGTGAGCTGGGTCCGCAACTGCGGGGCGTGAGTGGAGTCGGTGACGAACTTCGAGCAGGACAGGCAGGCGTTTCCCTTATCGCACAATTGTTTCGGTGGGAGCGTGCACCAGCCGTTGGGCAGGATGCGGTCAGCTCGCTTATCGAGCTGGATCAGATCGTAGAGGTCGGAGCTGTCGATCGAGGCGGTGCGGCCGTCGCGGGTGACTTTCTTGTATCGGAGGAATTCCTCCTCCATGGTCTGCGCAGAGGTCACGGCGTAGTGCAAGGTCATGTCCGGGGAGACGTGCCCGAAGTAGCGCATCACGACGTGCAGCGGCACCCCGGCGTTGATCAGGTTGGTCGCGGCGGTGTGCCGGAAGCGGTGTGTCTTGGAGACCGCGACCTGGCGGCCGACGGAGTCGCTGATGTTGAGCAGGCTGGTGAGCCTGCTGAACCGCAGATGCATTGTCGGAAGCGGGTAGGGCTTGTCGCCCAGTCGGTTTCGGCTCGCGCAGAGGAACAGGTATTTCGGCGTTACGTCAGGGTTTCCGAAGTGCGCCATCATGTCTCGGGCGTGCTTTTGCTGGGCTCGGATGATCGTGACGATCTCCTCGTCCACGGGGATCGTGGGTGCGAGGTTCGATTCGATCTTGGTCTGTTGATACCGCATCCGGGCGACGAAGCCCGCGCTGTCAGGATCACCGTCTGCGCGATTGTGCAGGATCGGTTCGAGCGGGTCGAAGTCCATCATCAGCACCTCGTTGGCGCGACGTCCGGTGCGCAGCAGAAGCATCAGGATGTGGAAGGCTTGCAGGTCGCCGAGCCCTCCATCCGTCACAGGCTGTGCAAGCAAGCCGCTGCCCTCGGCGATCTGCTGCAGGACACTGTCTTCGAGGACCATGTCGCGTGCCTTGACGTTGGTCAGGCGGGGCTTGTCCTCGGGTCGGAACAGCACGCAGTGCTCGGGTCTCAGAGAGGCCCAGGCGCTGATGCCGAGCTCGGTGGCGGCCTCATCCCGGTGGTCATACATGAACTGGTAGAACTGCTCGATCGCGGTCATGATCTGGCGACGTGGGTTCGTCGCCAGCGGCTTGCCCGCGCGCACCCCGGACTCGATGCGGTGCGCGAGGAGCATGTCGCAGAACCCGCGGATGAAGCCCCGGAGTCGGTGCGGGTCGGTAGTCAGGCACGGGCCCTGATCGGCGGTGGTGTCGATGTAGCGTTGCAACCATTTCAGAGCATCCAGGCGCGATTTGATCGTGCTCCACGAGTACCGTTCCGTGGTCAGGCCCGCCGAGAGCCAGTACTTCGCTCCCTCGCGCAACCAGCGACTGGTCAGGTTGGTGAAATGCATTGTCGTGCGACCTTGCGGTTCGTGATCGCGTTGGGGCACCCTCGGGTCGAGGCTGGGATTCCAGACATTCAACTCCCACCACGGGCCACGATGATAGGCATATCCGAGCACGGCGGCCATGTGCCCGAGGCGGTAGGTGCCGCCTTTGAACGCAGACTCGCCGATCTTCGCGCCGCGCATCTGAGCTTTCCGTGCGGATCGCACCCACTCGTCAGGCGAACGGTGCAGCAGCGATTGCGCCGACCGGCACTCGTCGTCGTGATGCATCGCGGCGCGCAACAGGATGAAGACGGCATTCGTCTCGATGACGCGGACGAAGTGACCCAGCTCGATACGCCGATGAATGATCCAGGCGATTTCCCAGGTCATCGGCTCCGGCAAACCGCGGAAGTTCAGGTAGCAGGAGGTCCAGCCCCCACCGACGGTGACTTCGCGGATCGCCGGTCGGTAGTGTGCCGGCATCGTCTTCTTGTCGAAGTGATCGCTGCGGCATTCTTCGGGCAGAGAGTCCCAGAGCCTGCGGGCGATGGTGAGGTCGAACATGTCCGCTAGTGCCAAGCCCGGATCGATCTGGTGCAATCTCTTGGGGCTGCGCGACCAGGACGTGGCTGCGGGACCTGTTGCTGGGCTAAGCATTCGGGTACTCCCATCCGGCGACGTATTCGCGCCAGTTCGCTACCGACGCCAGCTCGGCGTCCTCGGTGACATGGCCGTAGATGTTCATCGTGGTCTGCACGCTCGCGTGGCCGAGGCGGCGACTGACGGTGTGGACGGGACTCCCCGCCAGCAACAGCGCGGTGGCGTGAGTGTGCCGAAACCAGTGCGGTGTCATCAGGTTCGGGAGACCGACGTCGCGATGCTTGAGCGAGCGCAGGTGCGCATAGACCGACTCGGTGCGCAGCGGCGCGAACAGCGGGTCCCGCATCACGTTGCAGAAGATGTAGCTGCTGTCCCAATCACCGAGGGCCACATCGGCGCCTCGGTCGCACAGCCACCACACGTAGTCGGCGTAGAGCCGGTCGAGCCGCGACCCGATGTGGACCTCGCGCTCCCCGGACTTGGCGGACAGGCCGTGCGGGTGCACCCTGCTCACGATCGCGACCCGGGCGCTCTTGCCGCCGATCCCGGTGATCCAGTCGCGGTGCTGCAACGAGAGAGCTTCACCGATCCGCATACCCGATTCCGCCAGGACTGCCCACAGGAACCGATATCGCAGGTCACCTCGCCACTCCTCGAATGTTGGGTCGTAGCTGGCCTCGGCATCTTGGAGGACGTCGATCGTGGTCGGCGTCAGAACCGGGATGGCCTTGCGGGAGGCGCGGATTCGGATAGCGGCGCGCTTTTGCGGCGCTCGCCTGGCCACGTGCTCGAGGAACGAGAGGTAGCGTCCCGATCGGACCTGGGCTTGCGTCCACAGGAACGGCGCAGCGTCTGTTCCGCTGTCGGCCTGGTAGCGGTAGAAACTCATCACCGCGCGCATGCGGAGATTCACCGTGCTGTCGCTGAGCGCTGGTCGAGGGCGGAGTTCGCGGATCGGATAGTCCAGCTCGCCGTAGCGAAGTGCCGAGATGAAGTCGCCGAAGTCGTGCAGCTTCACCGCATCCCACGACGTACCGGTCACTTCCAGGGACGACCACCACTGCGCCAGGCTCTGTGCGTAGGCCCGGATCGTGTTCGGCCGGAAGTCGACTTGCCGCCCGTACTCGAGGTACGCCTCGACCGGCTCGACGAGACCGAACGATCTGTCGATCACCGTCCAGGTCGTTGCACCGTCGCTGAGAGTGACACGTTGCGCTGTAGCCATCAGCCCGCTCCCGTTCGTCTGAAGTCGAAGCTACGCCCGGCGCTGCCTGATTCGATGCACCCGAATGGAGCGTGTCGGCGGTGTCATCGGCGTGCCTCGCTGCCTGCAGATAACACCGTCGCCCACATATCCAGAATCCGTGGAAGGAGACCCAGGATGATGTCAACGGCACTACCTACTTGCTACGGATTACACGTGTATCCCCTTGCCCGAGCATGGAAAATGGGCGCTTCGACTTGGACGGTCGACAAACGAATCCAGTTTGCCAACGACATCGATCGCAACCTGATGGCCGTGGACGGACCGACCAACGGGAAGAAATCCGACAAAGGACTCGATGAATGGATGCCCCCCAATACGGCGTACGGATGCGAGTATGCGGCACGCTATTTGACAGTCGCCCGCGACTACGCGTTGAGCGTCACCACCGGTGACCTCCACAGCGCTTCACTTGCGTGCGGTCTAGATCCGGAAATAACCAAGGAGAAATGACAGATGAGCCCCACACCGACCAACAAGAAGGCAGTGGACACAGCACGCAAGAGCGCTGAGGCACTGGCACACAAAGCTCTTCAGGCACGTGTATCGCTTGTCGGAGCAATTGGTGAGGCGCAAGCCTCTGCGCAGGAAATCCTCGATCAGCGCGAGGTTCTCCTTGCCAAGCACGCCCAGGAACTCGAATCGCTTGACGCAGAGCACGCGCGCGCGGAAGACACGATCAAAACCGCATACGACACAGCCATTTCCGGTGGCTGGACAGCGCGTGAACTCACAGATATGGGCTACTCGGCGCCGAAGAAGAAGAAGGCTCGTCGACAGAAGCCGGCCGCCGCCGAAACAACGTCCCAGGCCGCACCGCCCGCATCACCGAATCACACCGGTGAACAGCCCAGCAGCGCCGGTACCAACGACTAAATCGCCTGCCAGCTTTGCAGAACAGAGGAGTTCATGATGGACCACAACTCGCCGCTCGATATCGATTCGGTCGTACGTGTCCTCCCGAGCTGCACCAGCTGCGAACTGGAGAAACAAGCCGGCGTCGACGTGACTCATATCCGTCCGGCGCAGTGGGCTCTTACTCTGAGAGACTGCTGCGCCGGGTGGACCCCGACTCCGCATTTGGTGTGCCACATACATTTCGTGGAACTCGTCACCCAGCACCTTCCCGCCCAATGCGCGATGTGCGGGCGAACCAGCAGGAACATCTCCGACGTCCTCGACACTGCGATGACCTTGGGGACTCAAGTTCCCACTCCGCATCGCAAAACGGCGTGAGTTGACTCGTTCGAGGAAGTGGACCCCTATGTCTCGCAGTTACACCAGGTCGAGCCCTGACGGAGTATCCGGTGTCGTCGATGTCGACGGCGGAAACTCGAATATAGCGACGAAGAAGCAAGCTCTCGTCATCCCGGAACAACGGTATGCGGAGCGAGAGAAGGAAAGAGCTTCCGCACGGAACCTCGACTCGGCCACCGAAGGGATGAGCCTGACCCGAGCTTCGAAGGACCTCAACCGCGCATTTCCTCGGCCGGGAACTGCCCCGATCACAGATGCGAGATTGCGCCGCAACTTGCCCGGTGAGATCGAGCTCCGCAAAAACTTGAGTTCGAGACAACGCAAAGCGCGATCGGTGGCCAAACGTGCTGTCCTTGACACAATGCCCGGGACACAACATCGGGCGTTGAACGGTTTGGTGTCGGACCCGAAGACATGGGCTGAGACGAATGCCGCTCTGTCGAGAGTCAACGGTGACGCTGTTCTGCTTGACGATAAGCAGCGAAAAGAGGTCCAACGGATCGACCGTGCGATCCAATCAGCGGAGTCGAAAACAGGTCGAGGCCATCTGGTCTACACCGAAGTCACGATGCCGCATCCGATAGCGGGGCAGCATGATTGGCCATCGAATCTGCAACCAGGCGCGGTGATTTCCTTCGACCGCTTCACGGCCGGCACTCACACACTTCACGAACTGGATGCACACCGCGGGCCCAACGACGTTGCCTTCGAGATCGAAACCAATCGCGGAATGTACCTGGGGCAATCCGATAGCGGAAACAACACCGCGCACGTGCTGCCCCGAGGAATGCATGTCGAAGTCGTCGCCATACACAACGCCCCTTACGAACGGCCTGGTCAGCCGCCTGGCGAAAGAATCGTCGTGCAACTGCGCGAGATCACGACAACCGAAGCGACTTGAGAAATAGAGGTTCAGCATGGCTTACACAGACGCACAAGGCCGCCCCGAAATCTTCATGCACCCCGAGATCCTGGCAGGGAAGTCGACATTCAGCCTCGTAGAACCGGCTTCAGGCGATTCGACGGTCGAGCATCCCGAAAATATCAACACTGCCGGCGCAAAGAAAAATCGGAGGCCACCCAAAGGGTGATGCCTCCGACTCTCACTGTGCAATCTCAGTGCACTGACTCTAACCGAGGTAGGGCAGACGATGCAACTGAAAAGTGCACTTGTACAACACTAATCAACAGCACGAGACAATGGAGAACACTGTGAAACGACGTTCGACCAGACGCTGCATCATCGCGATTGCAGCAATGACCGCGGCCACAGTTGCAGGGTGTACCGATTCGGGATCTGAAAACGAGTCGTTGACGACAAGCGCCACCAGTGAATCGTCTGCCTCGTCGACGTCCGGCACAGCACCCACTCAGGCGGGCGTCACGGACGTCAGAGGACAGGCGGGCATCACCACCGGAACTGCTGATCCCTTTCCAACGTCGCAGCTCCAGTCAGGTACTGCCCCGCCGGTTCAGCCCGGAATTTCGCCGGCGTCCGCCGCAACTGCTGGCGACCTGTGTGGGACAGTCGTCCCCCACGCCACAGGCGCCGTCCAACCAGTGATCGTCCTAACCGGATCTGTCGAGTGCGCAACGGCCCTTGCAATCAGTGAGCGATACCTCAATGACACTTCGGTGGTCATCGAAGGTCAAGGGCGGTTCGCCACAGTGGAAGGATGGCGCTGCAACTGGCCGTACGTCGACGGCCGCTCCCATGCCGAGTCCTACCTCCAATGCACCGACTCCGCCCAAAACTCGTTCAAGATCGGCGACTAACACCCGCTTCACACTTAGGTGTCAGATGTACTCGCGGATACGGGGAAGTGCATCAGCGATTTCCTCGAACAATGTCGGCCATCCGCGTCGTAGCCACGTGACCCGGCCTTGTTCGAGGAAGTGCCCGTCGATGAGATGGCTGACCCGCAAGTTTTCGTCGGAGACGCCGAGACCACGTAGTTTGTCGTAGATCGGGTTGGCCGGCAGCTTGTGTCGAGCCACGTAGCCCCAGACATCGTCGCGGCTCCAATCCCATGCCGGCCCAATCACGCGAGTTCCGTCGGAGCGCGAGATCAAGCCACCGTGTGCCCGGCGTTGCTCCGCCTTAGTGGCACAACACGTTCGGCAGTTCCGTTCGATTTCGAGCGCGAGATTGCTGTGATAGAGCGACCATCGACCTGTGCCTTTGACAGATTCGTCGGCGCGTACACCCCATATCTCGCCTGGCCCGTGGTCGGCGTGCGCGCGACGAGCTGGCTCCGCAATCAATGATTCGTGCAGTGAAACGGACTTTAGGTAGTCCGCCGCACGTTCGTGCTGCCAACCCCCGTCTCGGGAGAGCATTTCCAGTAATGGGGGCTCTGCCGCATATACCTGAAAGTTCAACTTCCATTCCTGTGCCACTAGCTGCACGAATTCGTACGTCTCAGGAAACTCCGCTCCGGAGTCGAAGAAGACGACGGGAACATTCGGCTCCACGGAAAGGGCGAGGTGAAGCACGACAAGCGAATCCTTACCGCCGGAGAACGCGACGTAGCCGTCATTATCTTCGAGGTGTGCAGCGATTTTCGCTCGTATTGACTCCAGATCATGCCGGATAGGGCGGAATGCATTGAGCGTGGCCATGTTCAAGCCATCCGGAGTTGCACTCATCCTGTTCCCTTCATGAGTGTTTCAACCCTATCGGCAGTCTCTCCGCTTCGTGCGAAGCGCGTATCTGTGTGTGAATCCCGGAGACGGGAGCAGATATTGGCTGCTCGTCGTGTATCCAGTCGGTGATACGTTCGCCAAAATCGCCCAAAACGAATTTCCAACGAAAGTGGGGGACCATGTCCAGCGACCAGAATAATCCCGAATTGCCACCATGGCTCGATGCCAGCGCCGATGACGGTGAGAACCCTCTGGACAGCGGCGGCCATCAAGTTCACACCGAAGACCGCGTCGCACGTCACGCACCACATCCGCATGAGGGATCATCGCCAGTCGACGCCGCACCCCCAGCGCAGCCATTCGCCCCGTCAGCTCCCACGCACGCAACCGAAGCCGGAGCGCCTGCGGCAAACGGAGGCTGGCAGCCGATCGCCCCGCAGGAGGCGCGTCAGAGCAAGCCGCAACCGACTACGCCCGATCCGCTCGATCACATCCGGAGTGTTCACGCGGAGTCAGAGACAGCGCAAAGGAGCCCGTCGTCCACCCGCCACGTTGACTCCACCCTGAATCAGGAAGCGCCTGTTGCGCACCCACAGCCGGTTCCGCCTGGTCCATCGCGGGTCGCAAATGTCCGGGTCGTGTCGCCCTCGAACCTGCCGCCGGCGAGCTCGCAGCCTGTACCCCCGACCACTTCGTCGAGTGCGCCCAACGCCGCAGTCGAATCAGCTCCGTCATGGGATCCGCCGACGACAGCGTTTCCTGCTCAAGGCGCCGGCGTCGACACTCAAGGATCTCGCGGCACTGGTGGATACAACGCCTCGGCCCCGCAGACTGAAGAACCGCGTTCTCACACCGCGCAGTATCAGCAGCCGTTGAGCGCGGGTCAGACCCACCCTCATTCCACCGCTCAGCCGGCCGCGCCAGCGGTAGGCCAATACGGTCAACAGCACTACAACGGCGCCCCGCCGCAGGGACCTGCCATTCAACCGCGTCAGGTCAACCCCGGAATCGCCTCTGATTTCCGATCCTCAACCCCTCCGAGGCGCACTATCGACGACCTCGACATCATCCGTCGTGCGAAGCGCCCGCCGGCGAAAGGTTTCCGCCGCTTTCTGTTCAAATTGACAGGGGGCAAGGTCAACCCGGGTCAGTCGCAGGCAGAGCTCGAGTACCTCGAATTGGTCAAACGGATCAACCAGCCTTCGCGAGGCGTGTACAAAATCGCCTTCGTTTCCCTCAAAGGTGGGGTGGGAAAAACAACTGCAGCGAAAACAGTGGGGTCGACGTTCGCCTCGCTGCGAGGCGACCGTGTGATCGCGATCGATGCCAATCCGGACGCCGGAACCCTTGCCGATCGCGAGCATCGCGAGCACCGATACACCGTTCGAGACCTGCTGGCAGATCACCACATCCGCACTTACAGCGATGTGAGGCACTACACCTCTCAGGGGGACAGTCGTCTGGAAATCCTCGCCAACGAAACTGACCCGGCCACCTCCGAAGCCTTCAACGAGCAGGACTATCTCGACGCGCTCAAAACGTTGGAAGTGCACTACAACATCATCATCACCGATTGCGGAACCGGCATGATGCATTCAGCGATGAAGGGCATCCTCGACGAGGCGGATGCAGTCGTCGTGGTCAGCCCCACCGCCCAAGACGGCGCACGATCGGCTGTCTCCACCTTGGCATGGCTCAACGAGCAAGGACATCAACGCCTGGTGGAAAAGGCAGTGGTGGTCGTCAATTCGACACGGCCGGGATCCTCCTCACTCGACCTGAGTCAGCTCGAAGACGTCTTCCGCCAACAAGGCGTACGAGCGGTCCGCATCATCCCGTTCGACGAACACCTCGGGGAAGGCGGCCCGATCGACCTGCCGCTGCTGAGCAAGAAGACCGAACGTGCGTACCTCGAACTCGCGGCGGATCTCGCCGACGATTTCGTGAACAAGGGACCCGCATAACGAAACCGACGCTGGCGGCCTCGACAGCTGCTGATTATCCACTGCCGTAATGTGCGCGGTGTTCGTAATGTCATGTGCCGCAGATAGCTTGCTTTGCATGACCGACTCGAACGCTGTGAGTATCAAAGACGTGTGCACCGCCGCACACAGGGCAGTTGATCCCCCACCTGTCGAAGGTCGCCGCTGCGGTGGCCCCTGCGCCCGGTGCGGGCGTGAGAGCCCCGGCAACATCTCTGTCAAATCCGTCGTTTCACGCACATTCACTGCCTTCGACGGGTGGTCCTCGCCCGCCGCGCAAGGGATGTGCCAAGTCTGCGCGTGGGTCTACCGCACCTCAGCACTGCGTCTGAACATCCAGTTGGTGGGAGCGTGCCCACCAACACTGAAAACTTTGACTTCGAGACAACTCGGAGCGCGCCTGCAGAAACCGTTAACCTCCGCGCACGCGCTCGTCGTGCCAGTGGGTATGCGTCGCAAACACCTTCTCCCTCATGCGCGGTGGGGCGAAATTAGTGTCGACGACATCTCGTTGTCTTGGACCAAACACGATGTACACACTCTCGCTGCGATGCGCCGCCTGCGCGCGGACGGCTTCGGAGAGCGGATGCTGGCAGCGAGCGCACCGCAATTCGCGATGATGCGCCGACTTCCTGCCGCACGGTGGACGGGACTCCTCGAAGACTGGGCAGAACTCGATCGATGGCGCGCGGCACCCCCATGGTGGGAACTCGGCCTACGCGCCTCCTCCTCGGACAGGAAGGAACCGTAATGGCAACCTCCACTGACAAATGGCTTGCGTCCGTTCCCGAACTACCCGCACTGACCGGGGCTCACTCAACCGCTGAACGGCTACTTCTGCTGCTGCACTACGGAATCGACTGGGAAAGCGGATGGGTAGCATCCCGCCGAGCCGTCTACTGGGAACACCACCTTCCCGATCGAGTCCGGCTCGCCACCTACCGGTGCGGCGCCGATCTCGACCGATGGTGGGGCATCGTGTCCGAGAAGCTCGAATCCCGACCCAACGCATCGCAGCGACTCGAACTCTCGCAACTACTGAGAGAACCACCGAAGCCAGTGCTGACAATCATGCGCGAATCGACCCGGGCGCTGGTGCTTCGAACGCAGATCGTCGCGACGGCATACCGAGAGTCCCAAACCCACACCCGCCGGCGGCGCGACAACGCAGGAGAAACATCACCATGACCAGCACTGTGCATTGGGATCTGGACATCTACGCACTGTCGTCGATCTCGCACAAAGACGACAGCACCTCGACAACCACGGCGCTCTTTCGCCGCGAAGAAGTAATTCAGCCCGACGGGACGGGGGAGCTCGTCCCGATCATCTCCGGCAACTCCTTCCGCGGAACACTGCGACGCATCGGTGAGGAACTCCTCCGCGACGTGCTGGACTACGAGGGCACACTGTCGCTGCCGGCGGCCCACACCCTCCGCAGCGGAGGAGCCCTACGAAAAACCAAGGGCGAACCCCTCTCCGGAAGCAGACTCGAGCATGCACGAAATCTCATCCCCCTGATCGGCGTCTTCGGAGGTAACAGCAGCTCCACGATGATCAAGGGCCGCGCCCAGATCGGGAAAGTCGTACCGAGGGTCAAAGAGACCGAACACATCATGTCCAGACCGTCGAAGCTCCCGTTACTGAGCCAGTTCGAGCTGCTGGGCATCGAGCGGTACAGCCGATTCGACGACTCGGATACCGCAGACTTCCCATCAACCGCCGCGGCAGAGGCCGACGCGGAGAGCCCGGCGACCGGCTCACACCTGATGCGCTACGAAGTCGAGACCTTACCTGCGGGAACCACCTTCGAATCCTGGATCCGCCTCACCCGAGCCACCGATCTGCAGATCGCCTTCTTCACAGACGTCCTCGCCGAATTCACAGCAGCAGGACGACTCGGTGGTCGATTGTCGATCGGCCACGGGATGGTTCGCGTCGAATCCACGCGATCGACGACTGCCGGCACCCCAGCATCTGCGGTGGACTGGCGCGAACATCTGCGCAGTGTTCGAGACGACGCGCTGGAAGTTCTGGCGAACTGGTGATGAGGCCGCTACTGGTGAAAGCGAGACTCGCCCACGGAATCGCGCACGCCGCACCCTGGGGAGTGAGCCTCGACGGACTGCTCGCCGCAGAAATATGGGCAGACCAGAAGGCGGGCAAGCGCGATCGAGGAGAAGACGTAGCTGCGCTGGCAGCCGACGTCGACCCTGAAGACCTCGATTTGCCCTTGGCTCGATGCGAACTGTCAGGCGGAGGCTTATGGCACTGGGCAGCTACTTGCGCGTATCCCGAGAAACCTGTCGATCATCCAGTGGTGCGCTACTGGACGGGGCGCCCCGATCATGCGGCGCTCGGGGACCTTGTGGCAGATCTCCCGGGCGTCGTCTCGGAAAGGCAAGGCCCGTACCGGTCGCGGAGCATGCCGTTGTTGGTCACGAGCACCGACACAGTGACATGGCAATGTGTGGGAGACGATGCCCGGATCATGGCGATCTTGCACGGTGTCGCCGCGATCGGAAAAAAACGTAGTCAGGGCGAAGGTCGAGTTCTGCGGTGGGAAGTGACGCCTCTCGACGAGTCTTTTGGCTGGTCGGCAGGGCATCTCCATGTTGATGGCAGCCTCGGTCGGCCAACCCCGGATGGATGCCTGCACGGAACCGCGGTGGCAACCGGCGGCCGAGGACCCACGGGTCTGCGGCCGCCGTACATGCACGGTTTCCGCCGGCACACGCTCAACCTGCCGTTCTCGCTCACTGCGTGAGTAGCGAAGACGATCTCGGAGCTAAGTTCTGTCGTGGTGCTCGGCTATTGCGCGGTACCTGAACTGGGGTTCTCTGGCCTGCTAGCGATAGTCATCAGCGCCCTGTACGCGCGATCTCGACGCCCTTCTGGCACGAGTTGCCACGAACGGTGTTGTGGGTTTTCGAGTGCCTCAGCGAGCTTCGCGAGTCTGCGTGGGTCGTTTTCCGTCATCGGCACATCACGTTCGACGATCGGATTGCCAATCGCACTGGCAAGTATTGCCGCGTCATCGAGATGGCGTTGCGTGTCTTTGCGGTCACTGATGAAAGCTGCCCCCTTGAGGATCAGAGCCCCCAGAACGGTCGGCAGGCTCAAACGGGTTGGTATCCCGTCAATTTCGATCGTGCAGTTTACGGTTTTCCGCAATGCAGATGTGGCACCTGGGACCTGGAAGACCGGGTGCCCTTTCAGCTTCGGGACATGCTTCGGTGGTAGATGGTCGGCGACCATCACATCGACTATCTCGGGCGTCTTTTCTCCTCCACGTGTAAACCGGTGGATGGGGTCGTCGTCTTGGAGTGACCAGTGGAGTTCGTAGCCGAGATCCTCGAGTTGTTTCTTGACTTCGTTGAATACGGCTGCGCCGGTTTCTATGTGCAGCACGATGTCGACATCAAGCGTGGGTCTGTTGAGTGGCACTCCTGCTTTCGCTGCGTGCAGCTGCACCATCAAACCGCCGATCAGTGTCCATTGGTCGGACGGGATCGCGTTGGCCAGTTCCGCGGCTTGCGGCCACGGTGTAGCCCACCCGCCGGCAGGCGCCTGAATAGTCCACTCGGGACGTTCAACGGAAGTCATCGAGTAGCTCCTGGAGTACGCGCGTGCCGGCGCTGCGCTGGCGGGTGTCGAGTGATTCCATCAGATCGACGGCGACGGCCGCGATCGGAAGCGTTGATGTACGGAAGAACGGGTTCAGGGCGGAAACGACCCGGAGGGTGACATCTCCGTTTTGGGAGAGCATCCCGAATTGTTCTACGACGTCGTCGAAGTCGTCGTCGACGATGTACCCGTCGGCTTTGTCGTTTCTCGCGGAGGACAGTCCGAATCGCGCCGCTGTTTCCGGTACGTGGATGATCGCGCTGATACCGGTGGCGGCGAGGTAGCCGCCCCTGATCAAGACATCTACGTCGCCCTCCCCCCAGGTCTCCATGTGGTGTGTGGTGGCGCGGTTTCTGGCGAGGTAGGCCACTTCTGCAGCGGACGACCGGCGTAAACGATGTTTGAGTCGGGTGATCTGTGTCGGAGAAGCGATCCAGTCGACTGTGCAGTGGGACAACAAGGCCAGGGCTGCCCAGGAAACTTCAGGATTCCACGGGCGTCCGGGACGGCGAGAGCTCTGGGCCATGCGGTGGACGGATGCACTGTTGAGCAGGAGAGAATTGCCCACCTCGCGGGCGATGGTGATGGAACCGGCGCGAGCGAGTCTGGTGACCTGCCGTTCGGTCACCGAGAGTGCAGCTGCAGCATCGTGCACCGTCATCTCATCCATGCCTTATATGGTCGCATTTGCGACCATATAAGGCAATAACTGCACTAAATCGATCAATTATTGATGTGTGATCGAGACACATTTTCTATCAGCCCTGCGGATTCCCAGCGGCGACGAGGTTGGTCAAGTCAGTCGGCCAGGGGTACTTTCCCGGTGCGTCTGTGACGGATTCGACGATGGCCTTTCCCGAGGCTTCATCGATCTCGACGATGGAGAACACCGACGTACCGGTGGTGTAGATGCGGACATGATCGCCGACCTGCAGGTGTGAATCTCTTTCTCGTATTCTGCGTTGTTTCGCAACCCCGCACTATCTCAGGTGTGTACGACACGATCTGGTCACACGGGGGGAGAGGCCGGCTGGCCGGCCTTCCCTCGCCGCGCCCCCGGCACGGCGAGGGGCAGGGCCATTTAGAGCCACAGAATCCGTCATTTCCGCAGTTCAGACCGTATAATTCGAGATGTCCTGTTGAGTGCGCGACTGACCATCGTGCCGATTTTTTGGAGTGTTCTGATGGCTGATCTGGCTACTGCTGTGACTGTGTTGGATGCGAATGGGCGAGCGGGTGTGCCGTCGTTGCTGATTTCGGGTCCGGGGATGGGCAAGTCGAGTTTGGTGCGTGGGTTGGCTGCGGCGGATGGGGTGTTGTGCAAGACGGTGTTGGGGTCGTTGCGTGAGCCGTCGGATTTCGCGGGGTTGCCGGTGGTGCGGGAGCACGGTGTGACGTTGGAGGCTCCGGCGTGGGCGAAGGAATTGGTTGCCGGGGGTGGCGGGTATCTGTTTCTGGACGAGTTGACGACGAGTCCGCCTGCTGTGCAGGCGGCGATGTTGGCGGTGGCGCTGGATCTGACTGTCGGTGATGTGCAGTTGCCGAAGGGAACTCGGGTGATTGCGGGGGCGAACGCTCGTCGGTTGCGCTGCTGGTGGGTACGTGTTGGAAGCGCCGTTGGCGAATCGGTTCTGCTATGTGGAGTTCACGCCGTCTGTGGATGAGTGGTTGGACGGTATGGCGACGGGGTGGGGTGCGCCGCCTGCCTCGCGTGCGGTGGCCACCGATGAGCAGCGGGCCTGTGTTGGTGCGCAGTTCGATCACCGGCTTTGTGCAGCGCAATCCTGATGCGTTGGATGCGTTTGGGTCGTCGGCGGCGCAGACCGGTGGCGCGTGGCCGTCGCGTCGCATTTGGTCGATGTTGGCAGCGGTGTTGCCGCATTTGCGGGAGGACGACAACGCGGCGATCAACACGGCGGTGTTCGGGTTGATCGGTGAGGGTGCGGGCGTGGAGTTCTTTTCAGTGGCGGCGTAGCGCGGATCTGCCCGATCCGGTTGCGGTGGTGGAGAATCCCGTTTCGGCGTTCGATTGGCAGTCGCGTCCTGATCTGGTGTGGGCGGTGTTGTCCGGTGTCACGGTGTGGGCGGTGGGGCGCGGCACGGTGGAGGCTTGGCGTAGTGCGTGGGGTCCGCTGATCGCGGCTGCGGAGGCGGGCGCACCGGACGTGGCGGGCGCGGCGGCGCGCACGCTGGCGAAGGCGCGACCGGCGAAGGCGACTGTCCCGGCGTCTGCGCGTCGGTTCGCGCCGATGTTGACCGCTGCGGGTCTGATGGAGGCGGCGGCATGAGCGGGGTTCGGGCGCTTGCGCCGGATGAGTTGCGGGCGTTTCGCCTGGCGCGGCTGGTTTCTGTCGAACAGATGCCGTATTTCATGCGGGCGTTGTTCGCGGCGCAGCCTGTTGCTGCACCGGGGTTGGGCACGTTCGCGGTGGATGCGCAGTGGCGGCTGTATCTCGATCCGGCGTTGTTGGTGGGGGCTGGTGCGTGGCCGGTGCCGGTGGCGGGTGCGGTGTTGTTGCACGAGGTCGGGCACTTGCTGCGGGCGCACGGTGTGCGGGGTCAGTCCTTGCCGAAGCCGGCGGGGCACGTGGCGTGGAATTACGCGGCGGATGCGGAAATCAACGACGACTTGCTGGCGGCGGGCGTCGGGTTACCGGACGGGGTGATCACTCCACAGTCGTTCGGGTGTGAGGACGGCGGAATCGCGGAGGACTATTACACGCACCTGATCGATCCGGCTACGGGACAACAGTTTCCAGACGACGATGTGGGATGCGGATCGGGTGCGGGGTGCGCGCCGGTGCCGGGGGAGTTGGGCGCGGCAGCGGGGGAGGTCGCGGACGGGTTGGAGGGCGCGGAAGCGGATCTGGTGCGCCGGCATGTGGCGCGGGCGGTGCAGGCGGCGCGAGGGAAGGGGCGCGGGATGCCGCCGGCAGGGTTGGCGCGTTGGGCTGGTGAGGTTCTCACGCCGCCGACCGCGGCGTGGGATCGGGTGTTGCGTGCGGTGATCCGGCGCGCGTTGGCGGATCAGTCGGGGCGGACGAACTACAGCTATGCGCGTCCGTCGCGGCGCAGCCTGCCGGGGATCGTGGCCCCGGCGATGCGGGGTCCGTCGATCACGGTGTCGATTGTGATCGACACGTCGGGGTCCATGTCGGCAGGTGATCTGTCGGCGGCGTAGTCGAGGGAGCCACGAGGGCGCGTCGGCCGGGGCACACGCGGGGGTCGCGCCATGTGCGTTCCTTTCCGAGCTATGACAAAGAAAATCCCCCAAGTGCGCATCGTGGAGAGGCGTGGGGGATGTAGTACGTCGAGATTAGCATGAATGGAGCGCAACATCGGTGCGGTACGCCTACTCAACGATGAGTAATAACTCGGGGTCACGCGAACGCCGGCAGGTTATGCACTGCGAATCCGAATTACTCAGTTCGGCTGAGATGGTAGCTCGATGGTGTTCGGTCGTTCGCTCCGGAAGTTTTCGCTCAGCGAGTTCAGAACGGTGGGTCGTCGAAGTCCGGGCGTCCACCGAGTTGTGGAACGTCGTTGGGTTCATCTGTGCTGTCGGTCAGCTCCTGTGCTGCGTTATCCGTTGCCCGTAGCCAGGTTTCGGTGACCGACATGGTTCGGCTGTTCGGTTCCGACGGGGATGGGAGTTCACCGATTTTCACGACGATCGGTACTTGGGCGGAGACACCGGCGATGACGCATGTGCCGGTGGGGAGGATGGGGAGGGATTCGAATGAGACGGCGTCGAGGTAGGCGACAGCTTTTTCGATGGCGCGGATGTCGAGGTTGTTGACCAGTCGGTGCAGGAAGTAGTTGTGTAGTTGGGAGATGATGGTTTCGGAGATGTCGTGGGGGCGTTGGCTTGCGATGGTGAGGAAGACTCCGAACTTGCGGCCTTCTTTGACGATTTCCTCGAAGGTTTCGAGGCGGTAGTCGCGCCACGCTTCGCTTTCACGGGTTGACTGGGTGGAGAGGATGTTGTGGGCTTCGTCGATGATGAGGTTCAGGTAGCGTTCCCCGCTCGGATCGGTTTCCTTTTTGTGGTCGTAGAGTTGTTTGCACAGGATCATCGGGATGACTTTGCGCATCGCCAGGTTGACGTCGCGCAGTGAGACGACTGTCAGTGGGTGTTCGGCGAGGCCGTCGTCGGAGACGCGGATGAGTTTTTTGATGCTCGGTACGCGTTCGTTCATCCGTTTGATGAGTGGGCCCAAGTGTTCTCGGTTCGAGTAGCCGCTGATGATGTCTCGGTAGTACTGCATGACGATCTTGAATCGTACGAGGTCGATGTCTTCGATAGTGACGAAGTCGAGGTCGAGGGCCGTGATTTTAGGGGTCAGGAATTCGTCCCACCCAGTGTTGTTCGCCCACGTGGTGGGTGAGGACCAGAAGAACGTTTTCTGCATCGAGTGGAACTGGAGGTTGAATCGGAAATCTTGGATGACCTCGTCGAACTCTGGTGTCGCTGCAGCTCCGAGGCAGTCTCGGATTTCTTCGAGGAAGTTGACGGTGAGTTGTCGGTCGATTGCGGGGTCGGTGTTTTTAGTTGCGCGACAAATGATTTCAGCGATCACGTCAAGTAAGGCCGAAGGGTCTGGAATAAGATTGTCCCAGTAGTCGCTGGTGAGGACTCGGCTGATGAAGGGAGCTTGGGTCTTTTCGGTCGCGTCGAGCAGGACTGTCCAGAACAGGGGGTCGTGGACGGCGCTCTTCGGCAGGGGGAGTTTGTCGCTGGTGTCGCTACGGGTGGAGAGGACGTATGACTTTTTGGTGGGAAAGCCGGCGATCACTTCGGTGGCGTGTGCGCCAGGTACGCCGACTCTGTCGACGTACTCGCCGTTGAAATCGATCAGAAGGAACTGTGCTCGTTCGCTGAAACCTGGCGCGGCCGAAAATTGTTCGAACAGTTCGTGATAGATCTTGGCGAGGGTGTAGGACTTGCCGCTTCCGGTGTTGCCGAAGATTCCGATGTGACTGGCGAAGATGGCATCGACGCCGATGGCGACTTCCTGCGTGGGTTCCATCGCGAGGACCCCCAGCGGTAGTGCCGCGTCTCCGGGTTGGACGAATTGATGAACGGACTGGAATTCGGCCTGGGTGAGGATGAAGCATTCGTTGTCGAGTAGGGGAAGCTCTCGGATGCCTCGTTGAAATGTGTCGTTGTGCAGGAATCCGATGAGGCTGACATCGAGTGTTCGGGTGAAGTCGTCGACACTGCGCCGGTAGTGGGTGTGGGTGCCCCGGTCTTCCGATACGTGTTCGCCGTCAACTTTTGCAATCATGTCGGTGAAGCCTTTGGAGATTTTCAGGTAGCTGCCGACTGCGATGTTTCGGACGATGCCGCCTTGGTAGAGCAGGTGCGATCCATTTTTGAGTCTGTCGACGGCGACACGGACGCGCCGTCCTTCGACGGATATGACTCGGCCGACCCGGAATACGGACTCGTCTTGGAGGAGCGGCTGATCTATCACGCTGTCCCGCTGTCGTCGGTCTTGAAGATGAGCTCGATCTGCCCGTCCGGGCCGCGTGTGGACTCTGGGATGAGTGGTGCAAAGTATTGCGTGACAACAGTATCCAAATCGAAATGAACCACATCATCATCGTCGTCGGCGTCGTCCGTCGGTGGAGGTGGGGTGACGTACAGGATGTTGCCGTTCGGCACGTCGAGTTCGGGAATGAGCTTCTCGTAGGCGGCGCGGTCAGCCAGGTTGTAGCAGAACACGATGATTTGCAATGTCGGATTGGTTCGAGCTGCTCGGACGATCAGCTTGCGGAGATGCTCATCGCGGAACGAAAAACCCATGACGAACAGTGCGCTGTTTTCCTTTTCCAGTTCATTGGCGAACCGCCGGATCAGCTCGTAATACGTTTCGATGAGAACTGTTGTCGCGAACTTCTGCTTTTCGGGGTTGACGATGACAAGTCGGTCATAGGCATGTGTGAACGTGGCGATTTTGTTCGATCGAACCATAGTGTCTGCTTGCACCAGCAATTTTTCGGCGTCGACATCATCACGTGTGTTGATCGGGATCAGTTCGGGACGGAGTTCGACGAGTGCGGTGAGAGTTGCGGCGACAGTGCTCAAGTGCGGGTCGAACACGATGTCTGATGTGGTTGTCGGATCGTCGAGTAGTTCCCACCCGATGGAGCCGTGCAATTTGTACAGGTCGAATGTGGGGATCTCCGAAAGATGCTCGTACCGCACACCTGAACGGTACTGCAGCGAACTCAGCGATCCGAGGTCGAACGTCGGGCGAATCTTTCCGGAAAACCCGTCGTTGAAGCCGACCCCGAGGCGTTCGAAGGCCACCTCGAACACCAAGTCGATGTTGGTGGTGAAAAGGTTCACCTTCTTGCTGAGCAGGGTGCTGCGCCGCCGGAGAAGAATCCTGTTCAACGTCTGCCCGAAGATTGCGTAGGACCTCAGCACCGCGTTGGCCTCGGAATTAGGTGTCGGCTTGAGGAGTTCGGTGTTGGGAAGAATGACTTTGTCGAAGAAATACCCCTGAATGGAAGCCCGTGCGATCGCCTTCGAGTCATCGGTCACGTCGTCACGTCGAGCGATCGTGGTGAGTGCGTCCTCGATGTCGCCGAGCATCCCGAAGAACGCACTGGGGGTGCCGGCTCCGACCAGAAAATTGAGATGCGAATCCTGGACTATCGTCCGGAGCTGATCAACCGAAATGCTTCCGGGCTGCTCGAATCGCGTCGGCGCCACTGCGATACTTACGTTCGTCACGTGTGCATCCATTCAGGTTGTCTGCACCGTGGTGCACTAGTCGAGCCGTCGTCCGGCATGAAGATCAGATTAAGCGCTCAGGTATGAACGATAGAGATGCGGGTTAGGAATTCACGCAGAAACTGACCCGTTTACGGCCTGACAGCTTTTGCCAGCAAGTTGGGAAATTGAGATAACGCAGGCAGATTTTGCTGCATCATCGCTGGAATGCGGCCAGTCTCTGAGGATCGCGACAGCGGACCTGATCCACGTCGACATGGTTCTTCTCGAGCGGGCTCAAGTTACCGATATGGAACGGTGCACCGCACGAGAAGTGAGACGCGCCGTATGTGTGGCGAGTGGGGTTCGAGTGAAGGAGATACCACTGCCATGACCGCGACAACGCCGTCAAGCCACAAGAAGGCGCTGGAGACAGCACGTAAGGCCGCAGAATCGTTGGCGCAGGAGGCGATTGCAACGCGGGTCGCTCTCGTCGGTGCCATCGGGGAGGCGGAAGCTGAGCTTGCTGCCATCGACGCGGCACGGGTTGAGGCAGAGGACACGATCCGCGTTGCCCACGAACGTGCGATCGCGGGTGGGTGGACCGTCAAGGAACTCGCCGCTATGGGATACAGCGCACCGAAAAAGAAGAAGGCCGCAGCGTCGAGTAAGCGATCCTCGTCGGCGCCGGCAGAGAATACGGCCGCCGCGAATGCACCACAGACGTCCGAACAGAATCCGGCGCACGACAGCTCGGCCTAAAAAACGCACACCACGTGTACCCCCGGTCCGTCTACATGGGGACTCGTCGCTGCGCCCGCAAAAGCGTGAGAAAGCAGCCCGCCGTCGCACCCTTTCTGATCGATGTGTCGTAGCCCTCGGCTAATCTCGAATGTGCGACGAGCAGCAGGTCGCCACACCGACCCAGACCGCAGCACCATCGGCGGTCCTGATCTTGTGAGGGAATATTCCCCACGAGATTGGTCGAGGTGGCGGCCTGCTGCTGTTTTTGTCGCCGTATTGAGAGGGCAACGCCGAGTTGCAAAGTGGGGTCGCGGACGGCTGCACATGTGTGAAAGGTTGTGAGCGGGTCAACACGAACCCGCCAATTCTTTTAGGAGCCAATTCTCATGGTTACAGTTCAGGGTCCGACTTTTTGGGCTGACCGAGCTTTGTCGCGCGTCGACCAATCGGAGCACGTGATGGGAACGGACATGGAGCGCGCGAAGGTTATTGCGATGCAAGCACTGGTTTATGCGACGCTAGCGACCTCCAGTGTCGAGGTCCAGGTGTGTGACTGAATTGGTGAGGGAATCGTGGTGCTTCCCTCGCGAAGGTGAAAACTGTTTGCGCGCAGTCCAATAACGCCGAAAGCGTAGCTCTTTTCGAGCGTATGTGGTTTCGAGGTCAGACGAATTCGCGGATGCGGGGGAGGACTCGGGCGAGTTCTTCGAAAAGTGCAGGCCATCCGCGTCTGAGTCTGGTGATGCGGCCGCGTTCGAGGAACGCTCCGTCGAGGATGTGTGAGACCCGTAGGTGTTGCTCGGGGGTGCCGAGGCGGCGGAGCTTGTCGTAGACGGGGTTGACGGGAAGGTCGTGCGCGGCGATGTGTGTCCAGATGTCTTCGCTGCTCCAGTTCCAGACCGGCCCGAAAACATTTGTGCCGTCGGCTCGGTCGAGGGCGCCGCCATGTGTTTGGCGCTGCTGCGCTGCTGTGGTGCAGCAGTCGACGCAATCTTCGGTGACTCGGCTGTTGAGAGCGTTGTAGTACATCGACCAGCGTCCGGTTCCTTTCGCTGATTCGTCGGCGCGTACACCCCAGATCTCTCCGGGTCCGTGAGTCTGATGTGCCGCGCGTGAGGGTGCTCCGATGAGAATGTCGCGGAGCGCTCGCGTTGTTGCTCGTGTGGGCAGGTGGTGATCCCATTCGCCGGAGTCCGCGAGGACGGTCAGCAGGGGTGGGTCGGCTCGGTGTACTTCGAGATTGAGGTTCCATGCGTCGGCGAGGTCGGCGATGTACTCGTAGGTCTGTGGGTATTCGAGCCCTGAATCGAAGAAGACGACAGGGATGTTCGGCTCGACCGCTGTGGTCAGGTGCAGGGCGACGAGTGAATCTTTGCCGCCGGAGAAGGCGAGATATCCGTCGTGGTTGTCGAGGTGTTCCTCGATGCGCTCTTTGATCGCGGCCAGGTTGGGATGTGGGCGCCGCAGTGCGCGCAGTGTGGTCAGATCTAGTCCGTCCGCGCGAGGGGTGCCACTCATGTCTCTGCCGCTTCCCTGGGTGCTCGATGGGTATTTCTGGCGTTGTTGTCACACGCGGCCCTTGGGGCGGATCTTCCTGTGTATGTAAGGCCTCGAAGCCGATCCGCTTCGGGGCACCTGCACAGGAGGAGGAGCGTGATGAAAGAAAAACTACAGGAGGTGATCTCGTGCGTGGAGGTCGTGGAGGCGGCGTTCGCATCGACGAATCGTTCATCTGAGAAGGACTCACTGCAGAGGGGGCGGTGTGCGCGCTGCGCGAAGGCCGACACACCGATCGAGCCCGCGCGGTCGGCGATCTCGCGAACCTTCACCGCATTCGACTCGTGGAAGGCTCCGACCGAGAAAGGTCTCTGCGCACCGTGCCGGTGGGCGTATCAGACGCCGAAGTTGCGAACCCGAATGCATCTGATCACCACCGCGCCGGCGATGACCGAACTGACGCAGCCGCGCCTGGCCCGGACCTTGTCGGCACCGTTGACGTCGGAGATCGCGCTGGTGGTGCCGTTGCGGCGCCCGGCCCGCAAACACATCCTGCCGCACGCCCGGTGGGGTGCCGTTGCCGTCGAAGACACCTGTTTGCCGTGGTCGGATCGCGATGTCGCAGCAGCTGCCGCGATGCGCCGACTGCGCTCTCACGGCTTCGGTGAACGCATGCTCGGCGAGAGCGCAGCCCCGTATGCAGTGCTACGCGCCGTGCCGGCGCGTCGGTGGCCGGCGATCTTCGAGGACTGGGATCACTTGTCCGCGTACCGCCACGTCGACCGATGGTGGGGATTGGCGCTGTTGGCCACCAAACCGCCTCGCAATAAGGCGCACGCATGACGACGCCGACCGACCGCTGGCTCGCTGCCGCTCCCGCAGGCCTCCCACAACTGCAGGGTGTGGAGAGTGTGGCCGAGCGGCTGCTGTTGCTGTTGCACTACGGCGTGGACTGGGATTCGTGGGTGGGCCGGCGCCGGGCGACGTACTGGACGCAGCATTTGCCGAACCGAGTCCGCGTTGCCACTTATGTCGGAGGAGCCGACCTCGATCGTTGGTGGTCGGTTGTCTCACGTTCGCTCGAATCCGAGCCGCGAACAACCGACGAACGGCTGGAGTTGGCCGCTCTTCTGCGCGCCGAATCGGAGCCGGTCCTGACACTGCTGCGGGAGCGTCCCACGGCCTATGTCCTGCGCACCCGCATCGTGGCCGAATCAGTTGCCGCTGCCCGCGCCGCGAGGAAGGTCAGCTGATGCGTTCGACCGTGAGATGGGATGTCGAACTGACTGCCCTGTCGTCGATCTCGCAGAAAGGCGAGGAGTCGGAAACGACGACGACACTGTTTCGCCGCGAACCGATCCTGCAGCCCGACGGGAGGAAAGTGCTGGTACCGGTCGTGTCGGGGAACTCGCTGCGGGGAGCATTGCGACGCACCGCCGAGGAGTTGTTCCGCGATGTGATCGGCTACGAAAGACAGATACCTCTCTCCGCGGCGCACGCACTGCGCAACGGCGGCAACCTGAGCAAAGTCGCCGGCGACTCACTGACCGGCCGCCGGCGTCAGCGCCTGCGCGAGTTGGTCCCGCCGATCAGTCTGTTCGGAGGAAACGGAGGCGGTGCGCCGCCGATCGACGGATGTCTCAAAGTCGGCAAAGTCGTTCCCCGAGTGAAGGAAACAGAATCGATCATGAGCAGGCCCTACCCGGGAGTGCTCATGTCGCAGTTCGAGCTCATGTCCCTGGAAAGTTACAGCCGCTTCGACGACGCCGGAACCAAGTCTTTCCCTGCGCCCTTCGATGCCGACACCGTGCCCGGTTCGGGAACTTCGGCGCACCAGACGTCGATGTTGATGCGCTTCGAGGTCGAGACGCTGCCCGCAGGAACACATTTCGAAACATTCCTGAGGCTGGACCGGGCAACCGACCGCGACATCGCCTTCTTCAGTGACGTGTGGGAACGATTTTCGCGAGACGGCTTCCTGGGTGGGCGCAGCGCGATCGGGCACGGCAGAGTCCGCGCCGAGTCGGAGCTGACCGTGTTGACCGGCCCCGGCCCGCAGGTCGCGGACTGGCGAGCGGAACTGGAACCGCTTCGAGAAGACGTGATCGAGGCATTGGGGTGGCTGACATGAACGCAGACACCGCCTTCGCTCCCTTCCTGGTCAGGGCCCATCTCTCGACAGGGTTGGCACATGCAAGCCCCTGGGGGATCGCCTTGGACGGCATCCTCGCCGCGGAGCTGTGGGCCGACCACAAAGCAGGCGCCCTCGACCGCGGCGAATACGTGCCGGCGCTCTCGCCGGAGAAGACCCCGCCGGATCTCGAATTGCCTCTCGCGCGCTGCACTCTGGCGGGCGCGGACTGGCATTGGTGCGCGACGTGTTCGTTCCCCGAAGACCCGGCCGGAGATCCGGTGGTGCGGCACTGGGCGAGCAGAACTGATCACCGAGGGCTCGAGGAACTCGCGTCGAGCGTGCCGGCAGTGATCTCGGACCGGCAGGGCCGCTACCGGGCGAGGTACATGCCGTTGATGATCACCAATTCCCGAACTGTCACCTGGCGCGGTGTGGGTGACCTGACGGCCGTCGCGGCGATAGTGTCCGGTCTCGATGTGATTGGGAAGAAACGCGCGCACGGTGAGGGTCGCGTTTTGCGGTGGGAGTTCGAGAACCGTGCAGGTGAGGATCTGTGGGAGTTCTCGCACGAGCACGCTGACGGGACGCTGGGACGCACGACACCGGCATCATGTGTGGCCTCGCGAGATGCGCCGGTCACCTCGGGGTTCGGGTTGGCTGGTGTTCGTCCGCCGTACATGCACCCGACGCGAATGCGCGAACTTCACCTGCCGAGGTAGCGGTATTGGAAGGGGGACTGGTGGCTTGTTACTCGAAACGGGTAACAGGTCGTATTCGTCAAATTTTGCGGCTCACCGGGGGGCTCGACCGGCTGGACCCTGGGTGGTGCGATGAGCGTGAGGATCTGCTTGGGGGCGGCATCGATCTCGGAGAAGGGGTGCCGGACGTCCTCGGGGATCGGTTCGTTGCTGAGGACAGCGGAGACGTAGGCAGGGAGTTCAGCGCGGTCGAAAATCCTGATTCGCTGTTGCGCGAAAAGCTCGTCGGAAGATTCGTGCCGAGATATGGCAATCTTCTGCGCGTCCTTCCATTCTTCGGGCTGCCCAGGTCTCTCTACGCCCATCCAGTCGTCGAGGTAGTGGCGATAGTTCCGCGTGAACCAGTCCTGGCTTTGTGCAAGGGCTTTCATTGTCACGGAGTTGACGAGCAATGAATATGCCGCGCTGGTCGAATCGAACGTGCCAAGCGAGTCTCTGTTGGCATCTTGCATAACTGTCCACTGAGCAAATTGCATGAAGGTCAGCGGGGAAGGCCCTGGTGGCGGTGGCACGTCGTGTGTGGCGACACGGTCGTTTGCCAGGCACGACCAGGGGAGCGCGTACTCACGGATCGCGGCTAGGGGGACATCATCGATTAGCCCCTTGGTACGTGGGAACCGCTTGAGAAATACATCTGCGCTGACAGCAGTGATTCGGTCACCGGAGGGACCGAGGCAGCATCTGTGATCGCTGTACCGGACGCCGCGAGCCGCAGGGTTGTAGAGCGCATAAAGACTCTGCGCTCCGCTCTTGCGGGCGTAGAGGTCGAGTAGGTCGATCTGCTGCATGCCGGAGGATCGAATTTTGTGCTTGATCTTGTACTTCCCGGCCGGATGCGCCTTCGGCGTTTGAAGCTTCTTGGCTTGGATGACGAGCTGAAACCATTTATTCGATCCGTCCGAAATCCACCATTCCCAGTCCGCCCCGTAGCGGGATTCCTCTCTGTGGCTGAAGGCTCCGACGTGGAGTTCGGGAATGGTCTTCGCGAGGTTCAACAAGATCCGCTCGGTAGTTCCTTCTTCACCCTGGCGGATGTTGTGACGTTCTCCATCCCTGAAGTTTCGGCCGGCGCTTTGTGCATTCCTGAACAACGCTGTTGCGAGCCGTGTCATGACTGGGCCAGGCGCGGAAGAAGTTGGAGTCGGCACGTGTATCCCATCGGTCGGTTGTGGGCCGCCGGACAAGGGTTGCCGGCGTCAGAGGATCGCATGTCCGGGCGCGAACGCTTAGAAATCTACCGGTCGTTTTGCAGTACACAGAAGTGCACTGATCTGGTAGGACGCCGCTTCGCGTCCACGATGTGAAAGTCGAAAAGGGCGGTCGGCCTTCCGCTCCGGTTCACGCAGTCCAGGTCCCTCGCTACCGTTCGCCCATCAATCCGAGAGGCCGATGTGTAGAGGAGTTGTGGTTGAGATGACCATCACCGAGATTCACCCAGTCGATATCACTGGAAATGGCGATTGGCAGGAGCGAGCCGTGTGCCAACGAACTGATCCCGAAGCCTTCTTTCCCGAGCCCGGAGAAGCCGTGCGGCCGGCGAAGCGGGTCTGCGCAGGATGCGAGGTTCGTGTCGACTGCTTGGCATACGCATTGGCGAACGACGAACGATTCGGTGTCTGGGGCGGGTTGACCGCCTCGGAGCGGCGCCGCCGCTACCCCCGGGTGCAGCCGTGACCACCCACGTGGACTTCACCCACACCTCGTACGCGGAGGCCGCGAAATATGCCGATTCCATCAAACTCGCCCGCTACATTTGGGATCGAGGGATTTGCGGCACAGAGCTCCTTCGCCTCAGTGGAGCTACCCGCCGAGCACTCGCCAAAGCGGCTGCTGTGAACCCGCCTAGTACCTCGGAAACATGGGCGACGGTGGCGGATCTTGTGGCAGAACAATCAGCGTGGGCGGACACTCACCCCGATGATCCGGGTTCTGTTCCGCTGCACGCAGACGAGCATGAGGCGTGGATTTCGTGGATCCGTCCAGCAAGCGAAATCGGTACCTCGTGTGGGTGATCTTCTGTTCATGGCAGGAGCCTCGATGACATGCCTGTTGGGCGTTGCCGGCCTCATGGTTGCCCTTCGCGGGGCAAAGGATGCGACTGACGAAGACGAAGTGCTCGGGCCTGGAGCAGAGTTGATCCAGGAAATGCGATGAACGACTCGCAGCTCACGCTTTTCGACATTGAACTGGGCGATGTTGTTGCTGTTCGCGAGTGGTCAGAGCGCATGATCCCGGCGATGTGGACTGCACCGTGGGATTGCGCAGGCGGGATACAGAAGGGCACAAGACTGAGCGGATGGCAGTGTCCGGCCTGCCGAGTCGTCGAGCCCAACGCGTATCTGCTCGACAACAATCACGGGATAGACCCTGAACGGCCTGGAAGAGAAGATCGGCTGACTCGGTGTCTGCGTATGGAGCTACGTGAAAGTACGGCTGATGGTCGGCGTGCTCAGTGAGTGTCCTGCAGTCTCTCGCCTGAAAACCGCGCGAAATCAGAACCACCCACGCAGAGTAGAGACATGAGTCCCGCCGGCGCCGAAACCGAGGCGATGACCAGAGCCGGTCCAAGACAATGGCGGCCCGCTACCAGCCTTGCAAGGCAAGGAGGTTCGGTGTGGGCCACACTGCACATTCCTACGTGGAGGCTGGGCGCTCCGGCATCTTCATCATGATGAGCTCCGCACCGTCCTTGTACCGGTAGGCCCACTGACCATCCTTCGTCATCACTGTGCCGGCCTGGCCCTCGTCCGGGGCTGGGCTCCACCCCTGAGTCTCATCCGTTTCTGCATTCTCGCTCATCTCGCTATTGTCTCAACCTCCGAAAACTGGTCGAAACCAGTACAAACCAGCGCACAGTGGAAGGTATGAGCGTTGCCACCGGAAAACCAGTGCCGCCGATGCTCGCCACGCTCGGGCAGCCTCCGACGGGGGAGCGCTGGCGTATTAACTGAACTAACGAATCGCATCATTGCAGGTCAGGGTGTGTGCTGATACTTTCCTCAGTATGTGCAGCGAGACGCGCCGGACTGATCTTGCAGGGCTTGTCGTTCCCGACGTGGGGCGGCTGATTTCGACAGGTTCCGAAGCAGAGCCCTACCGGTTACTCGATGCGTCAGGTGAGGTAATCGGCACTGCGACACTATTTTTCGAGGAACTTCACGCGTGTGACCGGTCATCGGCGACGATCCGATCGTACGGACATGACTTGTTGCGGTGGTGGAGATTTCTCGCAGCGGTCGATGTGGGATGGGAGAGAGCCACTCCCGCGGAGGGCCGTGATTTTGCGCGTTGGATGAAGATTGCGGATAAACCCAGGCGTGAACACTGGCGGAGGCGGGGCGAAAAAGTCTCCGGCACAACACCTGTAGGGGGCAACGCGACCAAGAGTGGTAATTGGGTGGTCAACGAGGTCACCGGCAAGCCGCGGCAGGGACAGAAATTCTCCCCGGCCACTCGCGCGCACGCGGAAACAGTGTTGCGGGCGTTCTACGATTTTCAGATGAGCATCGGTGCTGGGCCGGTCGTCAATCCGTTCCCGGTGGATCGCTCGCCCCGTGCCTTTCGGTCGAACGCGCATCACGATCCGCACGATCCGTTTCGTAACGAGCGGAAGGGCCGATACAGACCCAAGGTTCCGAAACGGATACCCAAGCGGATTCCCGACGATCGTTTCAACGAACTATTCGCGGCGTTGTCGTCGAACCGAGATCGGGCAATGTTGGCCTTTTGGGTCTCGACCGGTGCCCGCGCCGACGAACTCCTGTCGATGTCCCAGCAGAGTGCGGACCCGGGCCAGCAATTGATCACGGTAATAAGGAAGGGGACCCGGGAGGTCCAACAGTTGCCGGCGTCGCCAGATGCATTCGTGTGGTTGCGGATCTATCAAGAAGAGGCATGGGGAAAGGATGCCCCTCGCGGCTGCGATCATCCCTTGTGGATGACGTTGCGAAGGCCGTGGCGGCAGCTGTCGTATTCGGGAGCGCGCGCGATGTTCTCACGGGCGCAGTCGGTGTTGGGATCCAATTGGACCATTCACGACCTGCGCCACACCGCCGCTTTTCGGATGACGAGCGATCCTGACATGCCGTTGTCCGATGTCCAATGGATCCTGGGCCACGCGCACCTGACAACCACTCAGCTGTATCTGACCCCGAGTCGCGACGAAGTTTTCGCACACGTCCGAGCCCACCATGCTCGATACACCGGTAACACCCAATCGCTGCACGCACCGCCAGCGCCGGGCTACAACCCGGCAGTACTGGACGTACTTTTCGGAGGTCGACGCTGATGGTTTCTGCACGTGTCTCCAAAGTGCCTGCCAGTTGGAGCCTGAACGTCGATGCCCGCGAAGGTGCGAATCGCAGTGTCATCGACACACTCCTCGATCGGTATCCACCGCGTGTGGTGCCGTCGTCGTGGAAGACGACTGAACTCGGCCGCGCGGCCGCACTGAAGCGGGTGGAAGCGCTCATGATCCGGGCTCCGGGTAGCGAGAACTTTCAGCGCGATGCTGTCCGAGGTGCTGGGATGCTTCTGCGTTGGCTGAACTCGTTTCCGGGAAAGAGCTGGCAAGACCGCTGGAACGGCAGTTGCGTCGCCGAACACGGTCTCGGATGGGTTTCGGTACCGGAAATGTGGCTGGACGAACAGGGGGTGCCATCCGTCCGGTCCACAGTCCTGACGCATGCCCTGATCGGATTGTTCGTCGCGGATCTGATTCGCCCCGATTTACGTTTCGTGGTCCAACTGCACCGGTCGCACTACTGGCGCGACTGGGCGGCAATCAGCCGAGATCCGAAAGGATTCGAGCGACTGGAGGCTGCGGCAGGTGCGGAAACTGCCCAAGCAATGCAGGGTCGAACTGCACGATGGCAGATCTCCATGTTGATCCTGTCCAAAGGCGGCGGCCTCTCCGACATCACCGTCGGTGACTGCGTCGAACTCCGCCAGGCGGAGCTCGCCGTATGTTCGAGAGGTAAAACTCGCTACCTCTTCTACAAACTTCTCCACGACATCGGGATCTTTCCACCAGACGCGCCACCGACTTTACGATTCGTCACGGTGTATCGAGGGCAGAGCACCGTCGGAGAACTCGTCGACCGCTTCGACATCGCAAATTCCGACGTCCGGAATCTCCTCGTGGACTATCTGTCCGAGCGTCACCCCTCGTTGGATTACACGACGCTCGACAATCTCTCACGACATTTGGCGCTGCATTTCTGGAAAAACCTGGAGACCACCCATCCGGGAATCAACTCGCTGCAACTCGACCGCGGTGTAGCCCAGGCGTGGAAAGAACGCATGCATTGGAAGGTCAGCCGCCGCCGACTCCCCGACGGAACGTACGCCGAGACCCGTAGTCCACGAATGAACTACACCGACATGCTGACAGCTGTGCGCGCGTTCTATCTCGACCTGGCGGCGTGGGCAGCTCTCGACCCCGCGCGGTGGGCGCGGTGGGTAGCGCCGTGTCCGATCGGCCCAAGAGAGACGAGCGCGAAGAAGATCGGACGCCGACGCAAAGCACGTATGGATCAGCGCACACGAGAGCGACTACCTCGACTGCCAGAACTGGTGCGTATCGCAGAACAACGAGCCCATGACGCCAAGATGCTCCTCGAGGCCGCTGTTGCGGCATCGCCGGGCGCCAAATTCAGCGTCCTCGGCAAGACCTACACCAAGTCGGACCCATGGTTGAAAGCAAGCGCCGACGGCATTCCGGTGATCTACGACTCCGAGGGGCGAACCATCCGGCTCCGGGAAGCCGAGAACCGGGCATTCTGGGCTCTGGCAAGTGTGGAAGTCCTGCGACACACCGGCGTTCGAATAGAAGAGATGCTCGAAATCAGCCACCACAGCATCACCCAATATCGATTGCCCTCCACCGGAGAGCTCATCCCGCTACTGCAGATTGCACCCTCGAAGACAGACGAGGAACGCCTACTTGTGGTCAGCCCGGACCTCGCCGACATGCTGTCGACGATCGTGTCCCGAATACGCGGCGCGGACGGAGGGGTTCCCCTTGTGCCTCTTTACGACCGGAACGAACGCATCTGGGTGGCACCCGCCCCACTCTTGTTCCAATGGAAAAGCGGTGGTCACCACCGCGCGGTATCCGCAGGCTTGATCCGCAATGCACTGACCGAACTCATCGATGCGGCAGGAGTGAAGGACGCAGCAGGCGAACCGCTGTACTTCCAGCCCCACGATCTGCGCCGAATCTTCGCTACCGACGCCATCATGAACGGCATGCCTCCTCACATAGCTCAAGTTCTGTTGGGGCACAAAGACATCAACACAACCATGGGATACAAAGCCATCTACCCGGAGGAAGCGATCAACGGTCACCGCGCCTTCATCTCGCGCCGACGCGCCCTTCGCCCGAGCGAGGAATACCGCACCCCGACAGATGCCGAATGGGATGAGTTTCTCGGACATTTCGAGCGCCGTAAACTCGCCCTCGGCGAATGCGGCCGCGCCTACGGCACCAGCTGCCAACACGAACACAGTTGCATCCGGTGCCCCGTATTGCGTGTGGATCCCGCACAACGTTTCCGATTGGTCGAGATACGCGACAACCTTACTGCCCGAATTACCGAGGCGGACAGCGAAGGCTGGATCGGCGAAGCAGAAGGACTCCGCGTGAGCCTCGTGGCAACCGAGGAAAAACTGGACCACATCGATCGGCGGGCCCGTCGTGCCGTTCAACTCAACATGCCCAGCTTCCCGGACATCGTCGCGCACACCGTTCAGCCTCACACATGATGGGTATCGCCTTGTCAGACGTGTCGACAAGCGCTGGCAGGCGCAAGGTTCGGGCGGTCGTCCTCTCCCGAATTGCAATTATGCGATAGACTACTAGCAGACTGCAGAACCTTGCCGCGGTGTTGACGCTGGCTCCTATCCTTGCATTCCCAAGCACATCGTCCTTGATGACAAACGGATCACATCGCCTTTCTCTGGCTCGGTTCCCGGTGCCGGACATTTCGCTTCTCCCCGCATTTGGTTGCTGTTGTGCGTAACCCATCCCAACTGATAGCGAGCGGCGGTCCTTGGCCGTCCGCCTGACTGAAACGAGTGAAAGACTATTATTACCAACATAATTACTACCGGCACGGAGCGATCGATCATTGAGAACATGCTCGACCGGAACCGCGAAGCGCTGATCGAGACCGTGCGCGGACTCTCTGAAATCGACGCTCGTCGACGACTCGTCTTATCGCTGACGACACCGATCTCGTTGATCAAGCATGCCGCTGCCGCGGAACGAATCTGGTTCCAACGGTTTTGGGCAGGACTCAGCGAATCTGAGTGTGATGGATACTCCCGCCGCGACGAGGGCACCTTCGCTGTTGCCGACGACGAGGCGCTGGCGGATGTCATCGCCGAGTTCGAGCGCGCCAGTCGACGGTCACGTGAGATCGCCTCTCGTTTCGACCTCGACGACATCATGGACACTCCCCGAGAAGGGGTCGTCAGCATGCGATGGACGCTGCTTCTGATGATCCAAGAGCTCGCCAGGCACGCGGGTCACGGCGATATCCTCCGCGAACAGATCGACAAGCCGCTACTTTGACAGTCGGACGCGTGACAACTTGTCCTGTTCGCAGTTTGTGCAGTTAAGGGCATTCGAGTCGAAATGGGATGGCCAAAGGGCAATAGCCACAACAGGTTCCAAGGATCCGGCGCTGTGGTCGCGAAACGGAAACGACATCAGCGCCTCGTTCCCCGAGATCCTCGACGCACTCCGTTCTGTGCTCGATCACCGCGAAACCGTTCTCGACGGCGAAATCGTCGCACTCGGACCCGACGGTGTGCCGTCCTTCTCCCTGTTGCAGCGCCGGATGCACGTCCTGCGGCCCACTGCTCAGCTCCGCAACGAGGCTCTGACCTCGTACTATGTGTTCGACATCCTCGACATCGACGGCACATCGACGACCGAGCTGCCGTACCTCGAGCGCCGCGAAGCGCTCGCCAACCTCAGCCTCGAACATCCGCGCATCAAAGTCCCACCACACTGGCTCAACGTCGACGGACCGACCATGTTGGAAGTCGCGAAGAAGCACCATCTGGAAGGTATAGTCGCCAAAAATATTTCCTCGATCTACCAGCCAGGCAAGCGATCTCGGGACTGGCTGAAGACCCCGTTGAGAGCTAATTGTGAGGCCGTATTGTGCGGGTTCCTCCCTGGAGCGGGTGGCGCAGCTGGCGGAGTCGGGTCGTTGATCCTCGGCGCCCACGACGATTCCGGATCGCTTGTCCATATCGGAAACGTTGGGACGGGCCTGACCGATCGACAGCGCCGCGAACTGCGAGACAAGCTCGTCGAACTCGAACAGCCGATCAGCCCGTTCGCCATCGAGCCGCCGAGAGCTGTGACCCGCAATGCATCCTGGTCAAGGCCGGTTCTTGTGTGCGACGTGGAGTACCGGGAGTTCACTGGCGGTAGCCTGCGGCACCCATCCTTTCGAGGGCTGCGCGACGACAAGACCGCTGATGAGGTCGACCTCCCCGGTCGTCACTGATCTGGAGCAGGAACGTGTTCGAGGAGGCTTTCAGATGATCGCAGGTGGTTGGATCTGGTGGCTTCCATTGCCGTGGGACTGGCGGATAGCTCTCTCCGAGGTGACTCCGTGCGAGTTCGGGGGCACACAGTGTTACTGAAGCCCGGGTGGATATGACGAAGCCGCCGGAACCTGAAGGTGTCCAGCGGCTTCTCAGGGTCGGTGCGCGTCTTGCGCCTCTCGGCAAGTGGCCGCTCGAAGCGGCATTTCTGGGGTGGTACCCGGGGCAAAGAACCGAACACCGACAGCCTCTACAACGAAGACCGCCGCAGAGTTATTCCGCGCCGCTGACCAGCGCAGAAGCTCATCTTCTGGTGATGATCATCCGCAGTACGAAGCGGAAGACCACCGCGGTGCCGGCTCCGACCGCGACCCCGGCCATCACGTCGGCGAGGAGAACCCCGACGGTGGCACCGAGAACCGTGGCGGCTGCGATCGCCAATGCAACATCAGCAGATGCCGGCCGAGGACCGTTGATCGCAGAACCCCTCTCCGTGCTGCCGACGTGGTCACCGAGATCATCACACGCCGTTTGAAGCGGAAGTCGGACCCACGCTGTTCAATGGGACAGGAACCGACTACGAGGAGGTCAGGCCATGTGCGGGCGCTACGCCAGCACAAGCTCAAGCAAGGAATTGCAGTCGTTCTTCGACACCATGCACACCGTCGGCGACGAGCTGCCCCCGTCCTACAACGTCGCCCCCACACAACCCGTCCGGGTGATCCTCGAACGAACCCCACGCGAGGAACCCGGCTCCGAGCCCCAGCGCCAGCTCCGGACCGTCCGCTGGGGTTTGCTCCCTGCCTGGGCAAAAGACCGGAAGATGGCGTCCAAGCTGATCAACGCCCGCAGTGAAACCGTCACGGAGAAGCCGTCATTCAGGAGTAGTGCTTCCAAACGGCGGGCTATCGTTCCCGCGAACGGCTACTACGAATGGATGAAAAGCGAAGAGGGAAAGAAGATTCCGTACTTTCTTCACGGGGACGGCGACGTGATCGCGATGGCTGGACTCTACGAGTTGTGGCCCGATCCCGAACTTCCAGAAGACGATCCGAACAAGTGGGTATGGACCTGTACTGTCTTGACTCGGCCAGCTACGGATTCCACGGGACACATACACGACAGATCCCCGCTGATCCTGCCTGAATCGTTCTGGGAACACTGGCTCGATCCGAACCTCACCGACAAAGGCGAGGTCCAGGCCATGATCAATTCCGTTCCGGAGCCGCATCTCGAACCGTACGAAGTCTCGACTGCGGTCAATAGTCCGAGGAACAACGACCCGAGTTTGCTCGAACCGGTCCACTGACTGATGTCCTGGGCTTTCGCGCTCGACGAGAGGTCAGGATTCCCGCAGCGTCACGCGGGCGAGCATCTGTTCCATCTGCGGCCATCCGAGAGCGAGGTTCGATCCGGTCATCTGGACGCGTGTGTTCCATTCCGGAGCGAAGGCATCGAACATGATCCGGGCAGCGGGAGCGAGTACATCGCGCTCGACGGCGTCAACGGTGTCGGTATCCCAACGGAACTCCCCGTCGACGGAATCGGGTTCACCGAACACCGACGTCAGACGCTCTGGCACATAGCCCAGAGCCGCTAGCTCCGACGCAGTGTAAAAATCCTTGCTCATTTCTTCCTCCGAATTCACTGATCGACCGTGCACATCATCGTGCCGTAACACCGCGCTGGGCGGGCCTCATGGACGCGTGAAGTGGCCGGGATGATGGTTTGTGACCCCGTAGGTCGAATGCGGGCAGGTGTGGTTCTCTGACGCTGACAGATGCACTGTGCCGGAAGGCGAGACGACTCCAGGAGCGGCGATGTTGGCGATGAAAACAATCTGCGAGAGGTGCCGCACCTGCCTCGACAACGCCTCCGCTGCAACAATATGCAGCTACGAATGCACCTTCTGCGTCGACTGCTCAGCGGCGATGGACAACGAGTGCCCGAACTGCGGCGGCGAGTTGACCGCGCGTCCTCGTCGCATCGCGGGGGCCCGAGTGATTCGTCGGGGATGGGCAGGTCGAATCGGTAACTATCTTGCCCAACGCAAGCCCTCCGGCGTCCTCGAGCTCACCGACACCGAGCGGAATCTGATCTCGCAGATCAAGGCCACCGACGGAGAAAGGTTGGCAGCGATCGAGGTGCGTCATATGCGTCCCGACTGCACACCGCGAGAAGCTCTCATCACCGTTCTCACACTTCGTGGGGAAGACGTGTTCCGAACCCCTGCCGGCCACGCGCACGAGGACGCAGGTCGCGCCGACGGGAAACCGCAGACGCTGTGACCGACGAGCACACCATGCCCACACGCTCCAGATTTCGTGCAGCAGGAGACCGTGCAGCAGCGCGTCTGCGGAAACGAGCCGAGTGGGCTGCCGTCTCGGCGCAGCGCCGAGCAGCCCATGACCGGGCCCACGAACAGTGGGCCACCGGCGCGCTGGCCCCGTACCGGATCACCCGCGCACTCGACGCCGCCGAGCTGTACGGCCGTGGGCGTCGACATTGCATTCGGCGCGCGGGAGCACGCAGTCGACGGCGCACAACTTCTTTATGACCTACTCCCCAGTGATAGTGGCGATTCTGGTCGGGGTTGTCCTTCTATCCGCTCACGCAGGACGCTCCCGGGGTCTGAGCGGGAGCCAAGGGGTGCACCACGCGTGCGCCGGGATCTTTCAGGCGCATCGCCGGATCTTACGTAGGCTACAGAGGATAGATGTTCGTTAGCTAAGGAATCCGTATGGGGCGCTCGAAGAAAGCAATACAAGCTACGCGTCTGGCGAAGAAGCGGCGAAACAAGTCGAGCCAGGCCGGGCGTCGTGCATCTGCGCATGTGCCCGGCGGGGATGGGTCTGTTGTCCGCACGATGGAACTCGGTAATCCGTTCGATGACACCGCGGGGAGCGCCTACATCGAGCTCGCACCTGAGTTGACGGTCGAGGAGTTCCAAGCTCTCGTGGCGTCGGAAGGGTTGTAGGCGAGAACGAGTACGACCTCATCGACCCGGTTCTCACGCGGCTGCTGCGATCGCGCCGTGAATGGGACGGCTGTGAAGATTCGACGTGGGACCATGTCGAAGCCGCAGGCAGGTATTCGATGCCTGGGGTGAATTCGCGCAACCGATGCACATCGCTGTCGGACGTGACGCTGGTGCTCCGGTCTGGAAAGTGTATTTCCCGGCACCGGATGAATCGCGGCGCGATCCGGTTGAGACGTACACCAGTCGAGACGCGCTTGTCGCTGAGCTCGACCGTCTGGAAGAACTGGGACATCGGCCTGTGGCGGGTGCGTCAGTTCGTTCGGAGTAGTTCCGGCTTGCTCGATTTTGCTGCCATCTGAGGGTTTCCGCCGATGCACGAAAATTAGTAATCCTGCGCCGTCCCGGCCTTCCCGCGACGACCGGCACACGAAATGTGCCGATGAACTGAAAACTCCTGTCCGCCCAATTGCCGGCAGGGCCCCACCTGGAGCCCACGTCGAAAGATATTGAGTGCCAGTAGATTTGGATGCATCACGTTCCCTGTGCTGACCGACGGCGGCAGTATCAGGTCTGGAGCTGTAGCTCGGGTGTGCTTCGACGTCATCACGCACGCATAGTCAACGATGCCCCGAAAATGCCCATAGCTCCCATATGGGAGCTATGGGCATTTTCCTCGTTGCGAGGGGGCGCGCTGTCCGCTCCTGCCAGCGCCCTCACTGTCAGCGCCCTCACAGGGACGTTGCCGCATGACACGCATCCCTGACGTGAGGCCTCTGCGCACGCGAGCGAGACGCAACGAACATCTGCGAGAAGGCATCGGCGAAAACCAGCTGCTGCTCGCCGCCATCGTGACGTCAACACCGGTCCGCGGTGGTGCAAACCCGTCTGCAGACGAGGTTGGCCAGGGGTCGCCGCGCCCTCGCAGACGTCACACCGCCCACCGCTGGTGCCGAACCGTCTCCGGCGCGAACGAGATTGAACGAGCGCTACCACTGGGCATTGCAGTTGTCGGAGCTGATCATCGAGCATCGGTCCATCGAGCACCGCATCGGGACTGTCGTCGTGCGAGGCTTCGTCCTCGACATGTGGACAGTGTTTTCAGGATTTTCTGATGACCACCACCGCTGCTGCGATCTGCCGCCGCGGCGGCAGGGGAGTGCGTCCCGGATCCGGCCCGACACGTTACCTCGATCACGGCCGCACCGTGACGATCGAACCTGACCTGACCTGGTACGACAACGACGACAAGCCCGTGGCAGTGATCGACGCCAAGTACAAAACAACCGCGCCCGGCAAGAGGGGGCCGAACGCGGACATGTACCAACTGACCGCCTATTGCACCGCACTCGGACTACGCGAAGGGCACCTGATCTACGCGAAAGGCGACACCGCCTCCCCTGCCGTCGAGGTTATAGGCGCCGACATCACCATCTACTGCCACGCCCTCGACCTGACCACGCCGCCAGCGGAGTTGCTGGCCTCGATCGACACGCTCGTCGAGGCTATGAGGACTCGGAACGGTGATGAATTCTCGGTGGTCGGACACGGCTCGTAATCGTTGCCTGTAAGTAGCATTGGGTGATGCGGTCTGCATGAAGCTGTGTGTGCGGTTCATAGTTGCCCCAGCACGCGGAACAGGGCGGCGCCCGTGGAGACGGTGATCCCTGCGGCGCCGGCGACAATACCGAGTAGAGCCCGCAGCGATGCTGCTTCGTCGTCGGTGACCGCGGGCCGTGTCGTGGCGATGGCGCCGCAGATTGTCGCGGCAATTCCGAGTGCGAGGCCGAGTCCTACCAACCAGAACGCCGCAATGGACAGTGTCCCTAAAGCGATCGACGCGGCAGGTAGTCGTGAGCGGTGGTGTTGTTCTGTTTTGTTGTCGGCGAGGGAGGTGCACATGGGGTCGTCGGTGCGGGGGCTGTGGGGTACGGCAGTCATGTTCCTCCTTCGTGAGGTTGCTGTCGTGTCGACGGAGACAATCAACGACGACCCCGGATTTCCTGGTGAGTGTTTGACAAGCGAAAGTGGTTGTCATACAACACCGGCGCCTGGAGCGGCTCTGAGTGCACCGATTTCTGGTTGGGCGATGAGGTGTTTCGGATACGTCGTGGATCTGACGGCGCTTCTACGCCGTCAGATCCACAGTGTGGCCGCGCGGTTACGGCCCCAGATCACGCTGGATTTACCTTGAGTCCGGTGGTTTCTTCCGCGGGTAGTGCGCTGGCCTCGTCGAGTGACTGGCCACTTGTCTCGGGGGCCCACAGAATGCACATCAGCAATCCTGCGGCGACGACACCAGCACCGATGAGCATTGTCGGCCTGATGCCGAGGGAGTCGATCGAGATCGGTAGCAGGAAGGTGCCGATCGCTGCGCTGATTCGAGTCATCGAGGTCGCAAAACCAACTGCTGTGGCTCGAATCTTTGTCGGAAAGAGTTCGTTCGGGTATGACCACGACAAGACGCTGGTGGGGCCTGAGACCAACGCGTAGAAGCAGAAACAGGCGACGACGATGATCGCGGACTCCAGGGGGAAGATTCCTAGAACGGCCAGAGGCAGAACCATCAGTGCGAAAGACCAGATGTACAGTCGACGTCGGCCGAACGACTCGGCTAGGCGTTGCACCGGGAGGACGCCGATCAAGAAGATGATACTGGTCGCGGCCGATCCCACGTAGCTGGCGTGGCCGTGTCCGAGCCCGAACGAGTTCAAGATGGTCGGCTCGAACGTCAAGATGACGTAGAAGGCCGTCGCTTGCGCCGCGTACGGACCGGAAGCAAAGATTGTGCGCCGAATGTACTTGCGGGAGAACAATTCACGAAGACGGCCGCGTTCCTCGTCCTTGGCGGGAGTCTCGAGTCCTTCCAGTGTTGCGTCCGGGCCGTAGACAGACTTCAGTGTTTCCAAAGCCTCGTCCCGTCGGTCGCGTGAGAGCAGCCATCTGGGCGACTCCGGCATCCCTACACGGAGTAAGAGTGTTATCGCTGCTGGAATCGTGGCGCTCGCCAGTACGAGCCGCCAGGCATCGTCGCCGAAGGTAGCTACGATTGCATACCCGAAGACGTACGCTGCGATGGCACCTCCGAACCACCACATGACGAGCATGCCGATCCCGCCGGTTCGATGCCGCCTGGGCATCCATTCGGTCACCATTGTCATGGCCAACGGGTAGTCGGCTCCGACGGCGATGCCGGCTAACAGGCGCAGTAATATCAGCTGCCATAGATCGGTGACGAAGTATGTCAGCGCCGAGAATGCCACGAACGCAACGAGATCCAGGGTGAAAAGCTTGTGGCGCCCCAGCCTGTCGCTCAGTGGTCCGAAGATGAGACTTCCCACAAATATTCCGACGATCGCGGCCGCGGCGAGCGAGCTCAACGCGGCGGCTGATAGGTCGTACTCGCCCTTGATGCCGGGCATCGCAACGGCGATCGCGCTGAGCACGTATCCGTCGAGGAACGTACCGCCACCGCACTGAAGGCGGAGTTTTCGGTGAAATCGCAGTATCGGAGAATCGTCGATCACTGAAGCCTGCATGGGCTCTCCCACAGATTCGTGTGCGCTATGCGCCCAAGTGGTTGCTATCCGTACAAGTGTTAGCGCGGGGACGCCGTGTGTCAAGACACATGAGGGTTCAAATTTGATGAGCATCACATTCACCCCCCTGTGGCGCGGGACGGTTGCGGCGCTTCCGGGCGCCCCTTGACGCGGAGGTCGCTCTCTGTGATCATTCTGCGGCACAGCTTGTTTCAGCCACGGCGCGTATGCTTCGTCGCTGAGATGCTGTGTTCATGCTGTATGTCATCGAAGGTGTCCGTCTGACGACGGCCGGAAGCCTGCAGGCCCCTACTTCGCTCAGTCGATAACAAAGGGATGCCATGACCGCTGAGTCGAGTACCGAACTACATCAGCCGCCCCGCGGGGCCGGAAAGTTATCTCTTGATGGCCGTGTTGCCGTCATCACCGGCGCTGCGACGGGTATCGGGCGCGCTGCGGCTATACAGTTCGCGCGAGCCGGGGCCTGCGTTGCGGTGGTCGATATCGCAGATGGAGAACCCGTTGTCGAGCAGATTGCCGCAGCAGGGGGGCCAATCGCACGCGCATACCGGGCGGATGTCAGTGACGCCGGTCAGGTTGAGGGCGCAATCGGCCAGATCAGCGCCGACTTCGGCCGTATCGACGTCCTCTACGCGAACGTCGGCGCTCATGAGTGGGGTAGCGCTGTCGAAGCGTCCGTCGACTCGTGGGAACGCATGCTGGCGGTCAACCTGAGCGGCACCTTCTATCTCACCAAGTACGGAATCCCTGCTCTCGTCGAGAGCGGCGGCGGATCGATAATCACGACCTCATCCGAATACGGTCTTCTCGGAGCGCGCAGATCTGCCGGCTACTGCGCGGCCAAGGCAGGAATCATCAACCTCACCCGTGCCCTGGCGGTCGACCACGGCGCCGACAATATCCGGGCCAACTGCCTCGTTCCTGGACCCACGGCAACAGAGAAGGGACTCGAGTTGTTCGCTTCCGACGATGGTCTCGGTGCTGCGCAGGACAGGCTGATCCTCCTCGAGCGCAATGGCACGGCGGACGAGATTGCCTCGGCAGCGTTGTTCCTGGCGTCGCCTGCCAGTTCGTTCGTCACGGGCGCAGTGATCAAAGTCGACGGCGGCGCCACTTCGTGGTACTCGGTGTGACGGGGACGATGATGACCTGCACATTTGATGGTGTTGCCCTCGTGACAGGTGGTGCACAGGGAATCGGCGAGGCCATCGGTCGCGGCCTCGCTGCGCAGGGTGCGACGGTTGCGTTGGTTGATATCGACCTCGATCTCGCTGAGTCCGTCGCCGCCGACATCCGTCATGCTGGGGGAGATGCCACGGCGCACTTCGTTGATCTCGCCGATCGTGACTCGGTCAATTCGATGGTGGAAACAGTCCTACAGCGGCACGGGAACATTCACGCTCTGATAAACAACGGCGGCCTCGATGCTCAGCCCGGACTCGCCTCTGATATCGACGCCACGCACTGGAACACCCTCATTGACACAGATTTGTCCGGGCAGTGGTGGTGCACGCAAGCCGTCCTACCGAATATGAAGGCCCGTGGATATGGCCGGATCATCTTCATGAGTTCGTCGTCGATATACATCGGTGGACGAACGATATCGCCGGCATACCTGGCAGCCAAGGCTGGACTTGTCGGGCTTACCGTGGGACTGGCCAGTCAGCTGGAAGAATCCGGGATCTTGGTGAACTGCCTCATGCCCGGCCCGACGGGCAACACCGGCACGCCGATGGATCCCGAAGACGTCCCGGTCTATCTTGCGGAGCACCCTCTGGGGTTCGGTGGTACACAACCACTCGTCGACTCGGTGCGCTATCTTCTCGATTCGACGGGAGACTGGGTCAGCGGGGCCATTCACAACGTCAGTGGCGGGCGGTTGCGGGGCCGTTAGGACACGCAGGTCGATGGTCCCTTCGTGACAGAACTCGGACGGCCGACCCGAGATCCGCCTGACGCCTAGCTCCTCACGGGCCAGCGAGTCTGCCCGTCCCCGTTGCCGCGAGAGCATGGCCCATTACAAGCCTGCCTCGAAGTGCTCTTTGCAGGCCGATGGGCGACAACGGCGTCGCCCATCGGAAAGGCATCCGGGCATGATCAGCGTCATCAAACGAACCATCACCCGCGCAAATCAAAGCCTGTCGTGAGCTGCTCCGAGGGCGTCTGATGCCGTGTGCACGCCACGACTATTTACAGCCAGGAATTGGTGATCGTCGTGGCGTTCGACGCATCGCCGAGGTGCTGATGAATAGCAGGCAGTGGCGCCTCGGCCGAGCGCCACCGGGCGTGAGGCCGAAGTGCTGTGCGGCCACCAGCTGTGTCAGCGCATCATTGTGCGCCCGGCGGCAGCCCTCATGTGTCCGCTGCCACGGATCCGATCGCAGCAGCGAGATTGGCCAGACCCTTCAACCTGTGCATCAGCACGAGAAGGTCGTCAATGTCGGGTTCTGCCGCACTGATGACGGCGGCGGTCACGCTGTCGATCTCCTTCAATTGCAATCGGTGCGAGGTACCGAGATCTCCATCGAACAGCGGAGCGGAACTGTGGCCGGCGATCAGCAGCGACTCTGTCACCGCGACCGGGGCTTCTGCTATCTCGAATCCGATCGCAAGTCGCGCAAGGAAATGCGAGCGCGATCCGGTCATCCTGATTCGGTTGACGGCATCCCCCAGTTCCGCAATGCGCAGGCGGCGATGGATATCGAAGAACACCGTGGCTATCTCGGACGCATTGCATTGCGTCGTCGTCGCCAGATAAGCGACATTCAACAGTTCCGGACCCAACCGCGCGAACCGGATCCAGTCCGCGATCCGGTTTGCGTTCGAGTCGCCATCGTCGCAAAGCAGCGTCCGTAGTGGGTCAGGGAGAATGCGGTCCGGTTCGGTTGACTCGTCCGTGACCAGCGTGCCGATCTGTTGCAGAATCGGCTTGAGCCGGGTCGTTTCCAGACTGAAGTCCAGTCGTCGCCGACTGATCAATACCGCTGCGCAACGGTCGAGAAGCAGGCGGATGATCAATCGAACATTGTCTGCGACGTCGACGTGCATGCACGAGGTGTCCAGTATGTGCTTGATGTCGTCGATGCCGAACAGTTCCGAGACGATGCGCAGGGCCCGCACGCAATCGAGCGTGCTCGCACCGGTTTGCTCGCGAAGTCGGTGCACGAAGGAGAATCCCGCGACAGCAACAACGTGATTGATTATCTCGGTAGCGGCGATTTCGCGGCGTAGCGGGTGCGCTCGCCCGTGTGTCGCGACCGCCGAGCGGAGGCGATGGGGAAAGTAGTTGACGAAGTACTCGCCAAATTCCGGCTCGTCGAGGGCGGGTTCTGCTACCAGGTCCCGCTTGAGGGACAACTTCGTATGTGCCATCAGCACCGCCAAATCGGGGGAGAGTAGGCCCCGTTCGGCGCGCGTCATCGCGTCGAATTCCTCGGCCGACGGTAGACCTGTCATTGTGCGGTCGAGGTCACCGAGATCATGCAGGATCGCAACCTGTCTGGCGTGGACATCGTTCAATTCCACAGCGTTTCGACGGCTTACTCCCAGTGTCTCGTTGTGATCGAAATTGTTGGCCAGCACCTTACGAGCGACATCGGGTTCGAGGTCGTGCAAGAGCGCATCGCGATCTGCCAAGTCGAGCGTCCCGGAGGCGGACAAGGACGACAATGCGATCTTGATGTTCACCTCGTGGTCCGAGCAGTCGACTCCGGCAGAGTTGTCCAGAGCATCGGTATTGACTCGCCCTCCGTTGCGGGCGTACTGAATTCGAGCTGCCTGTGTCAGCCCGAGATTGCCGCCTTCGACGACTACCTTTGCCCGCAGTTGATCTGCATCGATTCGCACCGTATCGGTGGACTTGTCGCCGACGGACAGATGGGATTCGAAGGACGCCTTCACGTACGTGCCGATCCCGCCGTTCCACACCATGTCGACGGGGGCGCGGAGAATTGCCTGAATCAGCTCGTCTGCGGTGAGGGACGTCGCCTCGGTCGCTAGGCCCAGGGCGCGGCGAATTTCGGCGGAAAGCTCGATGGTCTTGGTGGTGCGTGACCATACCCCGCCGCCGCGGCTGATTCGAGTGCGGTCGTAGTCCTGCCAGCTCGATCCGGCGGTATCGAAGAGTCGCTGTCGTTCTCGATAAGACGCGTCGGGGTCGGGGTCGGGGTCGAGGAAGATGTCTCGGTGGTCGAAGGCTGCGATCAGCCGGATGGACCTGGACCGCTGCATGCCGTTGCCGAAGACGTCGCCGCTCATGTCGCCCACACCGACAGCGGTGAATGGTGCTCGGTCGGGGTCGATTCCGATCTCGTTGAGGTGGCGTTGGGCACTGATCCAGGCGCCGCGAGCGGTGATGCCCATTTCTTTGTGGTCGTACCCGGCCCGTCCACCGCTGGCGAACGCGTCGCCGAGCCAGAATCCACGTGCGCACGCAATGTCGTTGGCGGTGTCCGCGAAGGTGGCGGTGCCCTTGTCCGCAGCTACCACAAGATAGGAGTCTTGTCCGTCCTCTGTCGCGGTGTCGCCGGCCGGAGTGTTGAGAGCGGATTTCTCAGCGTTGTCGGTGACATCGAGCAGTGCGGAAACAAATGTTTCGTAACCGTGTTTGGCTGCGGCAGAACGTGCTTGACTGTCTTGGGGTGGGCGGCGCAGAACGAATCCGCCCTTTGCGCCGACCGGGACGATGACGGCATTCTTGGCTTGCTGCGTGGTTGCGAGCCCGAGAATTTCGGTTCTGAGATCTTCGGACCGGTCGGACCAGCGCAGCCCCCCGCGCGCGATGCGCCCGAACCGCAGGTGCACTCCTTCGACATCCGGTGACAGAACATAGATCTCGAACAGTGGGCGAGGCACGGGTGCAAACGGTACCGATTGCGGTGCGATCTTCAGCGCGAGTGGGTGATCCCTCGACGGAACGAGGGGGTCCGCGGCATTCGTGCGCGTCGTGGCCGACACGACGGCGAGTAATGCGCGAAGAAATCGGTCGGCGTCGAGTTGCGGGACCGCCTGAATGGCCTGTGTGATGTACTCACGTCGTGCCGAGGCGCCGTCGGTCGCCGTCGCCCCGACCACCTGCGAGCGGAACAGATCTACCAATGCGGTAGCGATATCGGCGTGTTCGACCAAGACGGAGGACGCGAAACGTGCGCTGAAGGGTTGTCCGAGCTGACGTAGATAGCGCGCGTATGTCCGCAGCACAGCGACGTCTTTCCAGGTAAGTTCAGCGTGTGTCACAAGTTTGTTGAAGTCATCGACATCGGTGTCCCGGCGCCACATCGCGTGCAGGGCGTCGTCCATACGTACCCGCTGCTGCGACGTCGCAGCGGGTAGGCGGCCGGTACTGACCAACCCGACCGCCACGACATGACATTGCAAACCGTCGCCACGGACCAGCGCCTGGCTGCGGCGGTCGACGATCTGCAGATCCAGGCACTGGAGCATCGGGAGAACCTGCCCCAATGTGGGCGGCGGTGACGTCGCGGTCAGTGTTACCAGCTCGAGGTTGTCACCACGTCGGCGAAAGAAGAGCTCGGCTCCTCCCTGCCGGAGAGCGCTGAGGCGTTCGCCGAGATCGGAGAGGACGATCAATTCTTCGGAAGGAGATTCGTCCGCGACGAAACCTTCTGGTAGTTGGTCCGGCACGGAAGCGCTGTGCATCGATTCGCCTTTCAGAAACCGTTGGATGTTCGCGTGGTCGGGTCAGTCCGACATCTGGTTGCGGACCGTGATGACCGCGTCGCCGATGGCGTCGAGGTGTTCGTCGGTCATGGCGGTGGACAGCGCCAGGAGTCCGTTCGTGCCCGTGAGTACACCTGCTTCGTACAATTTCCACCACAGTGCGCGTGGATTGTCGTCGATCAGCCGTATGAGCGAACCGCTACCATTGGCGTCAACTCCGTTGTCCCGCAGCCGCGTACGTAGAGCCTCGCCACGGTCGTTGAGTTCGCGCACGGCCGAGGGCGAGAATCGGCGCAGTGCAGCCAATCCGGCTGCCATGGTCACCGGATTGGCACTGAACGTGCCTCCCCAGGCAACGGCTCCGTCGCTCAGGGGGCTGAACGACGACAGAATTTCTGCGCGGCCGCCGATTGCTCCGACCGCGAACCCGCCGCCGATCACTTTGCCCAGTGAGATCAGGTCCGGGTTCAGTCCGTAGCGGGTATGCAGACCACCGTGCTCGAGTCGGAAGGTGATGACTTCGTCGACGGCGAGGAGCGCACCGTGTTCGCGGGTCAAGTCGGCCAATCTGGCGACGTCGTCGACGCGTGCCGGCACGAGGCCGGCCCGGTTGGGCATGAGGTCGATCAGCACCGCGGCCACTCGTCCGCGGTGGTGGATCAATGCTTGTTCGACGGCGTCGATGTCGCCCTGTGGGACTTCGACGATTGTCTCGGACACCGCAGCCGGGACGCCCTGCGCCTGGGGGGAGACGACGGCATCGTAGGTGCCGTGATAGCTGCCGGCAAAGCGCACGATCACGTCGCGGCCGGTGTATGCGCGAGCCGCCCGAATCAACATCATGACTGCCTCGGTGCCTGAGTTGCAGAAACGCCACTGCTCGATACCGTCGGTCCGAGCACGCAGTGTTTCGGCCATCTCGACTTCGTAGCGGGTCGGTAGGCCGAACGCGGTCCCTTCGGCAGCTACCTCGCTAACGATCTGGAGTATCTCCGGGTCGGCGTGGCCGTGGATAAGCGAGGTGTAGTTGTTGTTGCAGTCGATCACGACGTGGCCGTTGACATCGGTGATCTCGGCGCCCTTGCCGCTCACCGCGTAGGGGGGATGCGGTGCAACGAACAGGGTGGAGCGGGTACTGCCACCGGGCATGACTGCGACTGCACGCTGGTATAGCTGATGGTCGTCGGTATCTGGCATTTCCGGGCCCCTTCATGGGAGTGTGTTTCGAGCGTTGAGACGTGCTGAGGGCAGGTGTGCCGCTGCACGATCGGGACCACATTCGACAGCCGCTCGCTCGACGAATGCGGTCCCGCGGGGGTCGAGGTTCGGGTGAGGCCGTCAGGCAGTCTTGCCGACCGACGTGTCGCTGAGCTCGGACATGATTTCCTCGCTGCCGAGCACGTCGCACACGATCATCTGGCAATTTCGGAGCGACGCGAAATGCATCTCTTCGGCGCTGACGTAGTGCTCCTCCTTGGTGATCGGATGCAGCGTCGTGCCTCCGATCGTGCCCAGGCAGTCGTGCACCATGACAGCGTTGAAGTTCCGGAAGTTGGCATCGCGCGCGGTCGACTCACAGCACGAGCCGGTGGCGACACCGGTGATAAGCACTGTGTCACGGTCGAGGTCACGCAGGAGCTGTTCGAGCCCGGTCTGGTAAAAGCCGCTCATGCGCTTTCGAGCGATGAACCAGTCACCGTACTTCTCAGCCGACAACGGCAACTCCGGGATGACCTCGACCCCGAAAGTGTTCTCGCGTAGTCCTTTTCCGCCGTCGTCACGGAGTGCGGGCCTCTTGTCGAACACCGGCCCTCCATCGACGCGGCCACGGCACACGTAGGTCAGGCATACAACCGGTATGCCCTGCTCGTGGCAGAAGTTCACGAGCTTGACGGTGGGTTCCACCGTTCGAGTCATGTGGCTGATATCGAAACCGGTGCGAGCATAGGCGCCGGCTTCGTGGAACCACTCGTTCTGGAAGTCGATGAGAATCAGTGCAGTCTTGTCAACGGACAGTTTCGGCGTGATGCGAGCGATACTTGCAGCCTGGTCGGGCGTGTTCGCCGGTCGGGGGGCGTTCGCGCGAGTAGTGATCATGTTCGGTATCCAGTCTTGTCGTCGTTCAAGCGAATGCAGCGGGCCCGCCATCTCTGGTCGGCGGGCCCGCAGAGCGTGTTGCCCGTGTCAGAGCCCGGTCTTGACGACCTGGCGGCCACGCTTGCCCAGTTCCTGATGAAGCCACTCGTAGTGATCAAGCACCGGGAACTGCTCGGCATCGGTGTCTTCGAAGATTTCGACCTTGATCGGCGTGCAGTGCCCCCCGTTGCACGCGGTCGACGAGTCCTCCGGGCAGTTGGCGAGTGCGACGAGCACGTCCATCTCCGCGCGGAACTCGATGTAGTCACCGGCTTTGGTGATCGGCTCGTTGATGAAGAACCCGTCCCGCTCGAGGTCGTACGGGTAGTTCATGAAGACGTTGATCGGGTCGGGAATCTCGGCGTAGGTGACGTCGAACGGAGCGATAGCCTTGCCGATGATCTCGTGGCAGCCGTCTTCGTCGACTCCGCTCATGTTGTTCATCATGAAGCGGTTGCACATACGGTGGTGCAGATCGTGCACGCCTTTCCGGTCCGCCGACTCCTTGATGATCGTCATCAGGGGACGGCACGATGTCGACATCAGCCAGTCCCCCTCGCCGACGGTGTTGCGCGGCAAGTATTCCGAGCCGGGTTCGACGAAGTAGCGAGAGCGCGAGTAGCTGGCGGACAGCTTCTCACGACGATCGTCGTTGTTGAAGACGACGAAGTCGATGACCTGCTTGCCTTCGACGTCGGTGAGTCGAATGATCTGTCCTTGCTTGACGATGCCCGCGTACCCGCCCTTGGCATCGACCAGCTGCTCGGCAATTTTGTTCAACGTCATTGCTTTCTCCTTGAAATGTGATTGTTGGTGACTCTTACGAAGGAGGGATCTACTGGGACGACTCAGGCGATGGGGAGGGTGCGGCTCTGTTCACGAGCGAATCCCTGCAGGTACCAGGGGCCGAGACCACCCTTGCCGGACGAGCCGCTGGACTTCCATCCGCAGAACGACTGAATGCCCGGCCACGCACCGGTGGTGGCGCCACTGCGGCGGTTCACGTAAAGCACACCCGCTTCGATGCGGTCGAGGAATTCCTCGACTTCGGTGTTGTCGGCGCTGAACACGCCGGCGGCGAGTCCGTAGTCGACCGCGTTCGCCTCGTCGATAGCGTCGTCGAACGAGTCGACCCGGCTAACAGTGACGAACGGGAGGAACAGTTCACGGCGGGTCAGGTCGTGGCCGATGGGCAGGCCAGAGATCACGGTCGGGTTGACGAAATACCCCTCCCGGTCGGGCCGATCGCCGCCCGCTTCGATGCGGGCGCCGGCCGCCCGCGCGCCGGCCACCGCCTCTTCGAACCGGGCCACGGCATTGGCGTCGATGACCGGCCCCATGAAGGCATCGGCATCCTCTGGATCGGACACGCGCAACGCGTTGACTCGTTCGACCAATTTAGTGACGAACTCGTCGTGGACGTCGGCCTCGACCACTACACGTGAGCATGCGGAGCACTTCTGCCCCGACAGTCCGTAAGCAGATCGAGCCACACCTTCAGCAGCTGCATCGAGGTCAGCGTGGCGCGAGACCACCGTGACGTTCTTGCCACCCATCTCGGCCAGTACCGGCCGGCCGAACGCTCCGTCACCGAGCGAGCGGACCATGTTCCAACCGATTTCGGCCGATCCGGTGAATGCGATGCCATCGACCGATGCGTCGGTCAGCGCCTTTCCGGTAGCGGCACCACCGTGAATCAGATTGACCACACCGACCGGAAGATGGCGAGCGAGGATCTCGGTGACGGTGGCTCCCGAGCGGGGTGCCTTGTCCGAAGGCTTCATCACAATTGCATTGCCCATCAGCAGCGCGGCAGTCGCCATGCCCACGTTGAGGGCCGCCGGAAAATTGAACGGTCCGATGACCGCGAAGACGCCGTACGGGCGGAGCAGGTCGGTGTTCTCTTCGTTGGGATCGGCGGTGTTCATCCGTTTGCGGAAGTCACCGGATTCTTCGAACTGTGTCGTGTAGGTGTCGACGAGATCGACGACCTCCTTGGCTTCGCCAAGTGCTTCCAGTCGCGACTTGCCGGTTTCGGCGGACAAGATGCCGGCGATCTCGACCAGACGATCCTGGAACTCGGCCTGCGCGGAACGCAGAGCCTGCGCGCGTGCAACCGTCGACGTCCGTCGCCACTGTCGTTGCGCTCGTTTTGCTGCGCTCACAGCGGCGGCGACGAGTGCGCTGTCGGCCGCATGCGCCTCGGTCACCACTTCGCCGGGGTGCGCCGGGTTCACTCGCACGAAGACTTCGCCCGTTTCGATCTGCTGACCGTCGATCAGGTGGGCAAGCGGACCACTGTTGTGGTTGCGTGCGCTCTCGAGTGCACTCTCGAAGGCCACCGAGGTGGCTGCGTCGGCTCGGGTGGTGGCGTAGTTCACGTCGATGCTCACTGTTGTGCTCCTTGCAGATTGGATCCGGCGACGGCCGGATCGGATGTGGAAAGTCGGGACGAATCCCATTTCGATCCGGGGCCGGCCAACGAGGGGGTCACCCCTTCGAGGTACTCGGCGACGGTTTTGCCGATGGCAGGGGCCAACTGAATGCCGTTGCCGCCGGCGCCCAGAGCGCAGACGATCCTGCTGTCCGTCGGGTGCGGCCCGACCACCGGTTGTTGATCGAACGACATCGGGTACATACCGGCCCAGCCGCGGCCCAGACCGGCCTCGTCCAGGCCAGGCAAGCGGTGAGCGAGCGCCTCGGCGATCTGCTCGACGAAGGACTCGTCGACGGTGTACGAGACGGTGTCGGGATCGCTGGCGTCCTGGATGGTTTCTTCGGTATGGAGGCCGGCGAAGAGCGACAAGTCGTTCTCGTGCCGGAAGTACAATCCGGCTCGTCCACTGCCGGGCACGTAGTCCATCACCGACGGCATGGTGTATCCCAGTGGGCGCGAGAGCGTCACCGTGATCGCTTGGTGGCGTTGGGGATTGAGTGTCACAGGAGCGCCGAGGAGGTCTCCGACCTGTGCCGCCCATCCTCCTGCGGCATTGACGACAACGTCTGCGGTGATTGAACCGCGGGTGGTGTCCAGGACGATCTCGTCGCCGGCGCCGGACGTCACGCCGAGCAGTTTGGCTTTCTGCAGGATCGTCGCGCCGCCGCGTCGAGCGACGGTGCTCATCGATGTTGCGAACAGGTGGCCGTCGACGTATCCATCACTGGGTCCGTACAGCCCTCCGACACGATCACCCATCTCGAGTTCCGGAATCAGGCGGGAGATGTCCGCTTTGTCCAGCACGCGAGCGTCGTGAACACCGTACGTTTTCTGCAACTCGACGCTGCGGGTGTACTGATCGATCGCGTGATCGGAGTCTCCCAATCGCAGGTAGCCGTTGACATTTATGTGGAGTCCCTCGGCGGCAGCCAGGGTCTTTGCGAACTGCAATCCGAACGCTCGCACCGCGATGTCGAACTCGTTCATGTACTGGGTCTCGATGATGCCGATCGACCGACTCGACGACCCTTCGGCGATGTGTTCGGCCTCCACAACCGTCACATCGAACTGCCCCGACTTCGTCAGGTGAAGCGCGGTCGACAACCCGAGTGTGCCGGCGCCCACGATCGCTACGCGCGTCTTCGCCATTTTATTCTCCGTCCTCAGCGACTAAGCACTGTTTGCGCGCTGTGCGCCCAGTATGGCGCTCTGCGCACTTTGCAGTGTGCCTTGTGTCCCACCGCCCGTCAATAGGCATGTGGGATCGATGGATTCGGTCGGACAAATGGACGCACAGCGCACAGCCTGGTAGCGGTTTTCCCCGAACGGCGGTTGGAGCCGGTATGTTGTTGGAAACAACCGCGCCGTGTGAACAGCTGAAGCAGAGGGGAATATCGATGGAGGACGATCGGGAGCGCTACTACGTGCAATCACTCGAGCGTGGATTGTCCGTGATCCAGTCGTTCAGCGACTCACGTGATCGCCAGACCATCACCGACGTCGCCGATTCCACCGGTATCACGCGCGCAGCCGCTCGCCGATTCGTTCTCACGCTGGTGGACCTCGGGTACCTTCGCGCGGACGGGCGATATTTCACCATGACGCCCAAAATCTTGGAGTTGGGTTACTCCTACCTGACCTCAGCGCCCCTGTCGGCCACCGTGCTACCGCACCTGACTGATCTTATTTCCACAGTCCGCGAGCAGACTCCGTTGTCCATCCTCGATGCAGGCTTGACGGTCCTGCACGGCGCCGAGATCGTCTACATTGCGCACACCCGGGCGGAGAACCTCTTCATGTTGAACGTGACGACCGGCACGCGCTACCCAGCGTGGATCGCCTCAACAGGGCGAGTGTTGCTGAGCGCACTCGACGAACAGGAACTTGACACGTACCTGCAAACTGTTGAACTCACCCAGTACACCGATATGACAGTGGCCTCGAAAGCGCAGTTACGCAACAGTATTCGGGAGACTGCTGACCGCGGTTGGGCGGTTCTCGACCAAGAGTTCGACGAACGACTGTGCGCCTATGCAGTTCCAGTGCATGACCGATCCCGCTACCCTGTCGCCGCGCTGAACCTGTCGGTCATGCACACCTCGTCCGGATCCCGCGAGTACGAGTCGACGCTGATCAGTGCCATGACCAACACAGCAGCACGCATCGAAGCTGACTTGAGGTTGCGACGAGGACCCAGCGATCTGGCGCACTCGATCTGACCCGGGCGGCCACGCACGTTCGAGTTGTCCCATCATCGCCCGCCCAAGGCACCGCGCCGGTCATTCGGTACGCCGCCACCCGGCCGCTGAACTGCGCTGTGATCCGCCGCGCGGCGAGTCAACGGTCGACGACGATGCTGATCGCACGACCTCGTTTTCAATCACCTTGCATGGGCTACGTGCCTCAGACTCGTCGAGCTCTTGCGTGTCCCCAGCGATGTGCCGCGCTTTGAGCTTGCCGGAATGTCTTCTGCTGCTAACTACCGCCGCTGTCGAATCGACTCCCCGAATGTTCATACCGCCCGCGCCCGCAAGCCACGGGTGGGGCTTAAGCCACGGGTGGGGCTTACGGGCGCGGGCGGTATGGAGGCTCGAAACGAACAGGTCCTCAGACCGGCTATGTAGTCAGTTGCTGGACGGTCTCACGGAGTCTTTCGGGGCGGGAGGAACGAGGTGCTGTTCATGTTCTTCCATGAGCTCACTCGATGACGGTGCGCGGCGTCGGGCAAGGTCGGCATCCACGGTGACGATGGGCGGAGCCGGAACCGACACGGGACCGGAAGGAACGAATCGTCCCCCGGCTTCGGGAAAGACGTATCCCGGCTCCGGGAAAGCGAGCAGGGTTGCGTAGTAGATAGCGCCACTGACCAGGAACGACAAGAAGAAGCTGACATCGATACCACCAGCGATGTCCTTGAGGGGACCCGCAATGAGTGCGGTGTTGGCCGTCGAAAGCCCCAGGACCGCACCGACACCCCACGCGATCATCGTGCGGACGTTGTAACCCCGAGTGAACCAATACGCACCGCCTTGTTGACCGCGGTTGAACACCTGCAGATCCTCGACGAGGTAGTGCCCTCGACGTGTGAGGTAACCGACGAGAAGTATCGACACCCACGGTGCCGCCAGAACCAAGATCAGGGTGGTGAACGCGTTCACCGTGTCGACCAGGTTGAAGACGAACCGCCCGAGAAACACTAGGACGATCGACACCGCGCCGATCGCGACGGTGGCCTGCATGCGGTTCAGGCGCGGCACCACCGACGAGAAATCGAGCCCGGTTCCGTACAGCGAGGAGACGCTGCCTCCGAGGCTACCTCCGATGAGGACCACGATAAGCGGCGCTACGTACCAGGCAGGCGAGATGTCTACCAGCCCTGCGACGTACGCACCTGCATCCGGAACCACAGATGCTGTGGCGGCACCGAACAGGAACGGCACGAGAGACGATATTTGGGCGACGACGACCGCCAGACGAAGGCGGCGTGCCGGGAATCGCTGCGGAACGTACCGTGACCAGTCGCCCAGGAATGGGCTGTATGAGATCGGGTTTGCCATGACGATGAGGAGGGCGGCAAACCACGTGGTCCAGAATCCGCCGACTGCGTACTCGCCGGTTCCGGGATAACCGAGGTCGATCTGGCCGCCGAGGGCCACGAATCCGAGGGCCATCAGAATCAGCATGGCGGGCGCCAGGAACTTGTTGGCCGCGAGCAGCCAACGGTAGCCGACGATACAGATCGAGAAGGTTGCGAGTGCAGCCAATCCGTAGGCAACCGCTGCAGTGGCGTCGTTGGCGAGTCCGGGAGCGAACAACCCGACCGCGGACACGACGGCGTCACCGCAGACCCATACCGACAGCGTGAAGAAGGTGACGGCGACCAGCAGCGAGAGAACAGAACCCACCACGCGTCCCGTGACTCCGAAATGTGCACCGGAGGAGACTGCATTGTTGGTATGCGATCGCTGCCCGATCGACGCCAGCGGCGCCAGGAGCAATGCGCCGATCATGACGCCGCAGACGATCGCGGTAGCTGCAGCGGCGAAACTCAGCCCGAGCGCGATCGGAAGGGTGCCGAGCAGCACGGTTGCCGTGGTGAGGACGGACCCGGTGGCGATTCGCAGGAAGTCCCATGGGGTCGACGTACGGGCTTCGGGTGGGATCGGTTCAACCCCGTACGACTCGATCAGAGGGGACGAGTCTGGGGGAATAGGTGTTTCAGGCACAAGTGTCTCCGAAGAGTAGGCAGGACGGGAGGGATATGTCAGCGGTGAATGTGCTCGCGGTGCAACGCTCGTTCGAGACCGTCGATCATGGCACCGAACAAAAGTGCGCCGTCGGAGGCGGTGACGCGGCGTGCATCGTTCACGATGCCGTTAGGCGGTACGGCATCGGCAGGTGTGGGCAACACGTCGTACTGTCGGGGTGCCTGCGACCACGGCGGCGGCGGTTCGCCGACACGGTCGGGATCGAGATGAAGCATGAGGGCCGTCTCCAGCAGACCGCCGTGGTCGGCGGCCCAGTTCACACCGTCAGGGAAGGTCTCGGTCAGAACATCGTCATCGATAAGTTCCCAGGGCGCATCGAAAATGACGCTACGACAGTCTTTCTCAGCGGTAGCTTCTTGAACTGCGTCCCACATCACCGATGCATTCTCGTAGTGGCCGGTAATGACGACCAGTTCTCGAGCTCCGGCTCGAACGATTCCGTCGACCAACTCGGACACCACGGCGAACAGTGTCGGTATTCGCAGTGCGGGTAGTGGGAAGACGTCGCCACCACCCGATCGAGGTCTCGAGGTAGCGCCGTAGGGGAGTACCGGCAGTGCTATCCCGTCGATACGCTCGGCGATCTCGCCGACGACCGCGGTGGCTATCACTGTGTCGGTGTCGACCGGCAAGTGCGGGCCGTGAGCTTCGTAGGACCCGATGGCCAGGACCGCTGCCCGGCCTGCAGCAAAACTCTGCCGAAGTTGTTCCCACGTGGGTGCTTGCGAAATCATGCGGTCTCGGTCCTGTCTTGTTCGAGTGTATTGCGCTGGCCTGGGGACGCGGCCATGCTGGAGGCTTCGTCGAGTGATCTGCCACTGGTTTCCGGCGCCCACAAGACGCACATGACCAATCCCGCGGCGACCACGGCCGCGCCGACCAGCATTGTCGGCCGCGTTCCGATCGACTCCAGCAGGATCGGTAGCAGGAAGGTGCCTGCGGTGGCGCCGATGCGCGTCATCGCCGTTGCGAAACCGACTGCACTGCCGCGGATGTGGGTGGGGAAGAGCTCGTTCGGATACGACCAGGACAACACGTTGGTTGGACCCGACACGAAGGCGTAGAAGCAGAAACATGCGACCACAAGGGCTGCTGCTTCGATCGGGAACACGCTCAGCGCCAATAGCGGCAGGGTCATCAGGGCAAACGAACAGATGTAAAGGCGTCGCCGTCCGACTGTCTCGGCCCACCGGAGTACGGGCAGGCAGCCCACCAGAAAGAGCAGACTGGTCAGTGCCGAGCCGAGGTAGCTGATGTTCCCGTGATCGAGTCCGAACGACAGCAGGATTGTCGGTTCGAAAGTCAAGATCACGAAGAACGCGGTCGTCTGGGCTGTGTACGGCCCGGCTGCGAATGCTGTGCGCCGAATGTAGCGCCTGGAGAACAATTCGCTGAGACGACCTTGGTCCGGTTCATCCGCACCGGCCGCCGCCAACCCGGCAAGCGTCGCCGCGGGTCCGTACACCGTACGCAAAATCTCCAGCGCTTCGTCGCCACGTCCTTTCGAGAGGAGCCAACGCGGGGACTCGGGCATCCCCACGCGCAGCAGCAAGGTGACCACGGCCGGGACCGTGGCGCTGCCGAGAACCCAACGCCACGACGAGTCGCCGGCTCCGGCAACGATGAGATATCCGACGATGTATGCAGTTACAGCGCCTCCAAACCAGGACATCACCAGCATGGCGATGCCCCCAGCACGGGATTTGGTCGGCATCCATTCGGTGACCATGGTCATTGCCAGCGGATAGTCGGCGCCCACCGCCAAGCCCACTATCAGGCGTAGGACGATGAGTTGCCACACATCGGTGACGAAGAACGTCGCGAACGCAGCGATCGCGAACACAGCGAGGTCGATCGTGAACAGCTTGTGGCGGCCGATGCGGTCGCTGAGCCAGCCGAAGATCAAGCTCCCGCCGAAAATTCCGACCAGAGCGGCAGCAGCCATGATGCTCAGCATCACTGGGGACAGCTTGAACTCGTCGCTGATGCCCGGGATGGCGACCGCCATCGAACTCAGTAGAAACCCATCGAGGAAGGTGCCGCCGGCGCACTGAAAGCGCAATTTGCGGTGAAACCCGAGTATGGGCGAATCGTCGATCACGGAACCGGTCTTCATATCAATGCCATCCATTTGTGCGCTAGGCGCCCGTTAGGGCGGATTTGTAAGCATCAGTGTGAACACGCGGCACGTTCTGTGTCAAGCCTCACAACAGACTCACGTCTACCTCGGGAACAGGCGTTACGCATCCGCAAGATTTCGCTAACCAAGTTGCAACTTCACTCCAGGGTGGAGAAATTCATCCTTCTTGTGGAGCTAGCCACTTGACGGACGCCATGGGGAAGGTCACACTTTGGGCGTATAGCGATCACTCGTGCGCTCTGCGCACATCACTCGGAGGTACCAATGGACAACGAAGCAAACGACTTGATGATGGTGGAGATGCTTGAGTGGTGGGGCATTCCGACACTGTTCCGTGCGCCGCACGTCAAGAGTCCCGAAGGCGTCGATATTGCTCTGATCGGTGTTCCACACTCCTCGGGCAACAACACGACTCTCCGCGATCAGCATCACGGGCCCCGCGCAGTGCGCGACATATCGGCCAACGCTCGCCGGTATCACGATGCCTTCGGCTTCATGGCGTGGGACGCAGTCAATGTCGCGGATCTCGGTGACGTCCCGCTACCGGAGTATGCAGACAACGAGAAGAGCATCGAACGGATCAGTACGTACTACGATCGCGTTTTCCGTGCCGGCGCCCGCACCGTGTCTATCGGCGGTGACCACGGAATCACGGGCGGAATCGTGCAAGGCATTGCAGGGGACGAGAACTCTCCTCTGGGAGAGAAGGTGGCACTGCTTCATTTCGATGCTCATACCGATGCGTACGACAGCCTCGATCACTGGCTCGGCGCGAAGAAGTCGGCCGCGAACTGGGCCGCATATCTGGTACACCAGGGCAACGTCGATGCGAGCAAGAGCGTCCAGATCGGTATGCGCGGCAACCCACGCAGCCCGGGATGGCTCGACCGCTCCTACGAACTCGGATACGACGTGGTCACGATGAAGCGCTACCAGGAAGAAGGTGCCGCCAACATCATCGACATGATTCAGAACCGCATCGGCGACACTCCGCTTTACATCACCTTCGACCTGGACTGCCTTGACGCCACCGTCGCCCCCGGGGTTTCCAATATCGAGGCGGGCACGGTCGGATTCACTGTCGACCAGGTGACCGAAATCTTGCGCGCCATGCGTGGGAAGAACGTTGTCGGTGGTGACGTCGTCTGCTTGATGCCCACGCGCGACCTGCCGAGCAAGGTCACCGCGATGGTCGCAGCGGCCATCATGCATGAGATCGTGGCTCTGATCGCCGACCGCAAGGTCAATCACCAGGACTAACGATTAAGCAGGGTGCATCACGACTCGAAGAAACTCTGACGGCTCGGGGTGCCGTAATGGAGCCCATCTCGCCGCCGGCGGCATCGCGACCGCTCAGATTTCGTGAGCCGTGCGAACTGTGACGGCCGCGCTGCGGAACGGTAGCGCCGCGGTTGTCGAACAAGCGCCGTCCTCCAGCCCCAGACGGTGCGTTCTTTGTCGGAAGCGTCGAGCCGTGGTCGCATCACGCCTTCACATAAGGTAAAAACTAAATATTGTGACTCGCCGCTGCCGCCGCGCCACTGGTGCGCCGTCGGAGAGACCGGCTCCGGTTCGAATAGGGGCTTCGCCGTGCTGCGTTCGAGCAGCACGGTAGGGGATGGATTCTTCCCGGCGGGGATTTCTGTACGGTCGCCGGAGTTTTCGGTTCGCCTTCCCTTCTGGGGACGCAATGGTCTGCGGGGGAACGGTATTCGGTCCATATGATTAGGCCGAATACCGTTCCTGTGGGTTACGGTCGGCAGTTGGGGTCCGTTCCGTAGGTGCTGCACCGCGTCGATGTCGAGAAAGCCTGTCGGCGCCGGTATCAGGCGCGCAGCGAGCACGTCTAAGTAGTGCAGTTAAGGGCATTCGAGTCGAAGTGGAATGTCCAAAGAGCAATAGTCACAACAGGTTCCAAGGGTCCGCCGTTTGGTCGCGAAACGGCAACGGTATCAATGATTCATTCCCTGAAATTGTCGACGCGCTCAGTGCTGTGCTCGATCACCGAGAAGTTGTCCGCGACGGCGAGATCGTCGCTCGGGGATCAGATGGTGTGCCGTACTTCTCCATGTGCAGCGCCGACTGCACGTTCTGCACCCCCACCCGCAGCTCCGCAAAGAGGTCGCAACCTCGTAAAGGGTCGGAACCTCGTACTACGTCCTCGACGTCGAAGGTAGGTCGACGACTGAGCTGGAGCACCGTGAACCACTCACCAATCTCAGCCTCAAACATCCGCGCGTCAAAGTGCCAACGGCCCGACCATGTTGAAAGTCGCGAAAAGCACCAATTGGAAACGATAGTGGCTAAATACTTCCTCGGTCTACCAGCCCGACAATCGATCTCGTGATTGTCTGAAGACCCCCGTTGAGGGCCAATTGGGAGGTGGTGTTGTGAGGTTCCACTCTGGACCGGTTGGCGCAGCGGGCGGTGTGGGATAGTCGATCCTCGGTGCCCTGGACGACTCAGGGGCACTGATATATATCGGATACGTCGGTACGAGAATGACCGACCGGCAGCGCCTCGAACTGCGGGACAAGCTTGCGAGCCGGGTCGCGCCGTTTCTGTTCTATTGTGCGCGTTCGGTTTGGACTGGCAGGAGATGCCGTTCGATGATCTGTCGCGATTCTTGAACTCGCTGGTGGAAAACACTCTGCCGGTAGTGCGAGGTAGTTCGCGCCGCGGAGAGCCCGAGGTTTCGTTCGAATGCGACTGCCCACGCGATCATGCCTGCGACCTGTGAGTTCCTGTGATTCGGGGCCGGCCGTGGATGGGCCGTCCGTCCGTGCGTCGATCGATCGGTTTGAGCAGGCCGAAGTATCTGCAGAACCGGGTGCGGGGGGACGGCTGGGGTGGGGTGAGCAGTGTCGTACGGTCTCTGTTCGCCTGTTGAAGTTGTCCGAGTCGGGTGGAGTCCCTCAGAGGTTGGCGTCGGCGGAGATTGCCGCGTTACTCACATGGTGGGGAACGAACGCGAGCGACTTCTGATCGGGTGGTGAGAACGGTGTCACCGCCCGTGCCAGGTTGGTCGCCATCGGCCGACCCATGCGGCCGAGACCGGCGAATCAGATCATCATGATTCTTCTCCTGATCGATGACGGTGATCTGGTAATGGTGCCGTTGCGAATTATATTGTGGGACAAAGAACGTCTGGACCAGCCCTTCGGTGCGGCCAGGTCGTTGCGCACTCGGGCGCGGGAGGCCAATACGCATCGATCCGTTGCAATAATCATTTTGTGCAAGAGGGGCCGCCGTCGATATGCAGTGTTGGGGATGCGTATGACAATGCGTTGATGGAGTCAATCAACAGGCTGTTCAAGACCGAGTGCATGTGGCCCCGTGTTCCATGAGAGCCAGTTCAAGACGATCGCCGATGTTGAGATCGCGGCGGTCGGATGGGTCGATTGGTACGAAATCGGCGGCTGCACTCGAGTCTAAGAATGGTGCCGCCGGTGGAGCTTGAGCAGGTTCATTACGAGGCCCTCAAGGCTGAGTCTGAATCGCACCGGCGAGTCCGGAGACTTTGATGTGCCCCGAGTTTCGTGTAGTCGCGATATTTGACTTCAGGCTACGGGCTGACGTGTGAAGTGTATGTTCTCGAACTCGATCGGGGTCAGCATCCCGAGGGCACTGTGCCGGCGTTGGCGATTGTGGAAGATCTCGAGGTATTCGAACATAGCGTTGGCCAGTTCGATCCTTGTTCTCCATCGTTTCCGGTTCAATAGCTCGGTTTGCATTCGGCCCCAGAAAGATTCGATGACGGCATTGTCATAGCAATCGCCGATCGATCCCATTGACGGGACCAGGCCCGAGTCGTGGGCCCGGCGGGTGAACGCCCAGGATGTGAACTGAACTCCGTGGTCAGAATGTATCAACGTGCCGGGCGTCGGATCCCGATTCGAAATAGCCATTCCCAGAGCGTTCGTCACCAACGTCGCCGTCTGAGAACTGTCAATCGACCAACCGACAACCCGCCTCGAAAACGCGTCCAAGACAACAGCGCAGTAGATTTTTCCTTCGCGCGTGGGATGTTCCGTAATGTCCGTGACCCACAGCTTGTTCGGCTCGTCGCGGGTAAATTTACGGTCCACGAGATCGCTCGCAGTCGGGGTCTGATGCTTGGAGCGCGCACGTTTGTTTCCCGGAAGCCCTTTCACACCAGCAGTTCTCATCAACAACTCGACACAGCCGTGTCCAACAGCAATGCCGTGACCAAGGGTAAGTTCGGCATGAACACGCCGGGCGCCGTAGGTGCCATGCGAGGCGGTGTGAACCTCGGTGATCAGCTGCGTCAACCAGGCATGTCGCAATGAACGTTCCGAGGGTGGCCGGTTTCGCCACTCGTAGAAACCGGACTCGGACACCTCCAGAACCCGGCATGCCGTCTGCACGGGTAGTCCTTCCTTGGCCATCACTTCGATCGCTTCGAACCGCCTTTTGGGAGCACCACCGACTTCAGTAACTCGGTGGACCGTGTGGCAATGGCCAGTTCGGTCTCCAACTGAGCGATGCGGCGGCGGGCAGCGGCGAGTTCCGCGCTCTCGATCGAGCTCAGCCCCGGCTTCTGTCCGGTATCGATGAGCTCCTGATTGCGCCAGTTGTAGATCGTCTGCTCGGTGACATCGAGACCTGAGGCGACCTCGGCAACCGTGCGGCCTGACTTCAACAGATCGAGGACTTTCCGGCGGAACTCGGGTAGATAACGTCGGGGCATCGTGGACCTCTCTCGGGTGCATCAATGCCTGAAGTAAAACAAACGAACTCCGGAAAACTCGGGGTACATCAGTCTCCGGAAACTCCGGTTCGATTCAGTCGCAGCCCGTTTAGGCGCGGCACAGAACCTGGGGCCGTTCAGGCGGCGTTCCGATGAGTGAACCCCGAACCTTGGTCTAAGTAGCGGTGGGGCGCAATACTACGGGAGTCAGCAGCAGCGCCTCGACATATTAAGGAGGTCTGAAAGATGCTCCGCCCAGAACTCTACGCACCGGAAGAATTTTCGTATTCGATTGGCACCGAAGAGGGTCCATTACATTACCTGGACATCGGTACAGGCGATCCGATCCTCCTTATCCATGCATTTGGACCTCAGCCAGGCGTCACTTCCTGGTTGATATACCGCGAGGTAATTGAGGTGCTTTCGAATACAAATCGATGCATCGCAATCGATATGCCAAATTTTGGCCTTTCCGGACCTATCCGATATCACGAGCCGTACCACGATCTGGTTGTACGCGCAGCGGTACGCGTACTCGATCATCTTGGGATCGAACGTTTGCCCGTGATTGGTACGTCAATGGGGGCCACGTCTGCATTGGATATGGCTTTTCAGGCTCCGGACCGAGTCGAGCGACTTGTGATTGGTGCGTGCCACGCGTCAACGGGTGGAGATCCCTATATATTATCGCCGTTTCCATCGGAGGTTCTCCGACTTCATTCGGAGCTGCAATCCGCTCCGGATGATAAAGCTGCCCTCGCTCGACTGCTTCGCGCACTAATGTATGACGAAGATCTTATTACTCCAGAATTAATCCAGAAACTCCACGAATTTCGATGCGCACATCGCGAACATGCGGAGGCTGAACTTGAATCGATCAGTACACCGCACAGCAACCTAAGCCTTCTGTCGCAGATAGATGTACCCGTGAAAATTATACAAGGACGGTTCGACCGCATGGTGCCGATCGAACAGGCCTTGCTTTTAATGAGCTATCTGCCACAGGCTGAGCTCACCATTCTGAACCGCTGCGGCCATTGGCCGCCGGCAGAGCGACCGCAAGAATTCGCGACACTGGTACGCAAGTTCCTACAAGCTGATTGAGGGAGAGGATGGCTATGCGCCCAAGGAGGTATGTGTTGGCGGACAAGGGAGAAGACGAGGTTATGGACTCATCACATGACCGGCGTGATCACGAAGTCGAGTCTGGATGGGTTCGAGTTTGTGCGGCTGTCGACCTCACGCCCGGTGAAGCCGCGGTGGCACCAACACTACCGCCAATCGCTGTCTTCAATGTTGATGGCGAACTGCTTTCCACCGATGACACGTGCACGCATGCAGAATCCTCGCTGGCGGAAGGGTTTATAGAAGGAGATACAGTTGAATGCGAAATGCACTTTGCAAAGTTCTGTATCAGAACGGGCGCCGCTCTGACACGCCCAGCAGTCATCCCGTTGAAAACTTATCCGGTTAGAGTTTCAGACGGGCAAGTATACGTGAGCACTATTCCACTCGGCGAAGATAAAGGACAGGATTAGCAATGGCATACGACTTCGACTCACTGCCATCGAAGATTGACTGGCAGAACGGCCAGATCGCCGCGGACATCTTCATTGAAGAAGAGGTCTATCAGCGAGAGCTGAAGATGCTTTTCAGCCGGGCGTGGCTGTTTCTTGCTCACGACAGCATGATCCCGAATCCCGGCGACTTTCTGAACACGTATATGGGTGGGGACGCCGTCATAGTTGCCCGGCAGAAGGACGGCTCTGTCAAGGCCTACCTTAATGTTTGTCGTCACCGCGGGATGAAGGTGTGTCGAGCCGAGGACGGGAACGCAAAGCGCTTTATGTGCACGTACCACGGGTGGACCTACGATATTTCCGGAGATCTGGTCAATGTTCCCAACGAAAATGACGCCTATTACAACGAACTCGACAAGTCGAAGTTCGGACTCGTCCAGGTGGCGCAGATCGATAGTTATAAAGGGCTGATCTTCGCCACCTTTGACCCGACAGCGCCCCCCCTTCTTGATTACCTTGGGGATTCTACCTTTTATATCGACAGTTGGGTGGATCACACCCCAGGAGGAATCGAAGTTCTGCCTGGCGTTATCAAGTGGACGATTCGAGGAAATTGGAAGATCGCGGCCGAGCAGTTCGCCGGCGACGGTTACCACGTGAACATTACCCATATGAGCTCGCTGGCTCAGATCACCGACACCGACATCTATGATGGCCCTTCGCCTGCGGGTTATATGTACTCATCGAGGCTGGGACATGGGTACGGCTCAATTACTGATCACGCGAACCGATTCACGGATGGCACGTCGTCTTATAAAGAGCAGCGGAGAGCGACTGCGATCGAACGATTGGGACCGGAACGCGTAAACTCCGTGGGAAACTTCACCGTTTTCCCTAATCTGTCGGGTCTGCCGGGGCAAGCAAACTTGCGGGTGTGGCATCCAAAAGGCCCGAACACGTTCGAAATCTGGTCCTGGACGGTGGTCGACAAGGACGCGCCTGAGGAAGTGAAGAAGGCACAGCAACTGTCATCGGTATTGACCGAGGGGGCGGCTGGCACTGTCGAAATTGATGACGGGGAGAACTGGAACCTGATGGGCCAGATGCTTGAGCAGGGGTACCAGACGCGTCAGCTCAATTGGAATTATCAGATGGGCGTGGGGCACGATACGGACAATCACCCAACCCTTCCTGGCACGATCAGTGAGCTCTATATGAATGAGGGTCCCCAAAGAGCCTTCTATCGGCGTTGGTTGGACTTCATGACTAGTAAAGACTGGCCCCACGTATCAGACCCTGCGACACTCGAAGAGGTGCCCGAGCGATGACCGCTGAGATGGAAGAGTCAGAGATTCGAACGACGGCCGACATTCTTCAGAGGCAGTACGATGTTGAGCAATTCTTGTATCTTGAAGCTCAACTCCTTGACGATTGGCATTATCGCGAATGGTTCAACCTGCTGGCAGATGATCTGAGGTATTGGATGCCGGTTCGGAAGAATCGCCTGCGGCGTCAGCGAATTGAGGACGAAGTGGCTCCGCGCGGTATCGAGATGGCGCACTTCGACGATGATAAGAAATCAATGGAAATCCGAATCATGCAGAAGGAGACGGGGAAGCATTGGGCGGAGGAGCCACCGTCGAGGAGTCGGCATCTGGTAACCAATGTTCGCGTTGCCGCCTCGTCTACGGCGCGAGACTTGCTGGACGTGAGGTCGAACTTCATTATTTATCGAAATAGACTTGAGACGGAAGTTGACATTTGGGCCGGCGAGCGGTTCGATGTCCTGCGATGCACCGATGACGGCTTCCAGATCGCTGGACGGACCATCCTGCTTGATCAGAATGTCGTCCTTTCAAAGAATCTCAGTATCTTCTTCTAGCCCCTGGAGCTAGGCTTTCGTAATCGCGAACTTGGCCTCTCAATGAGCACACCTGAACTTCCATTCGGTCTTGGAGGTGGTGGCCGTTGTAGACGAACGAGGGATGGGAATCGCACCTCGGCAACGAACATTGCATGGAAGATTTTGTAAGCCTTAAGTTGCTGGTGGATAGGAGTATTTCAGGTGGATAGGAGTATCTTAATGGTTCCCCGCATATCCCAACTCGCATATGTTGGTTTCCGTGTTGCGGATCTTAATGAGTGGAGAAGTTTCGGTACAGACCTCCTAGGGCTTGAGGTTGCGTCGTCGGATGGCGACGAAGATGTCCTCCGGCTTCGTATGGATGAGCGAGCCTTCCGGATTGAACTCTCTCGAGACGAGTCGGAGTCGTTAGAGCGCGTTGGATGGGAAGTTCCGCTAGAGCGGGATTTCGAAATAATTCTGGATCGGCTGTCCGCGTACGGCGTCAAGGTGATTGAGGGCTCCGCCGACGTAAATAGCAGGAGACATTACGCCCGCACAGCTGCTTTCGTTGACCCGTCCGGAATTCCATCCGAAATCGCCTACTCTCCCATAATCGCTGCCCAACCGTACGCGTCCCCAAGACCTTCTGATGGTTTCGTTGCAGGCGAATTAGGCTTGGGACATCTCTTCCTATACGTAGAGGACGTAACGGTTGCCACCTCGTTCTACTGTGACGTTCTAGGCTTTGAAGTCACCGATTACATCGTCTGGCCAGAGGCTGGAATAGATGCGGTTTTCCTTCGCTGCAATGCACGCCACCACAGCATTGCGCTTGGCAAGGGGCGCCCCGATCAGATCGGGACTCTGGAACACATCATGCTTGAGGCGCGGAGTATCGACGATGTCGGACGGGCCATGGACGCAGTGATTCGTGCAGAAGTGCCCCTATTCTCGACCCTCGGCCGTCATATCAACGATCGCATGCTGTCGTTCTACGCATGTGCCCCATCCGGAATTTTGGTCGAGTACGGCTGTGATGCATTGCAAGTCCCCAACGGTAGTAGTTGGGGGGTTAAGCAGTATACGACGGGTCATACATGGGGCCATAACTTGGTTGGAAATGAAGTATCGCCGTTACCCTTCAGAAGAGCCGATCAATTCAGTGATGCACGGGGTCGGACGTAAGTCGTCATTTATTGGGTCACACCCCTTCTCGAGTTAGCGCTCTAGTGAGTGAGTTGTCGGCTGTTGATGGTGCCGTTGTGCTCAACGCTAAGCTTCAGTCAAAACGCGTCGGGTGCAGCTTGCGCTTTTTACGCCGGTCGTTCGTGTTGGAGCGTGGCGATCGATTGGGGCATTACTCCGGTGGGCGGGGTGATTCACTTCAACTGGGGTGTGCATTTTTCGGGCCCGGGTATACGGCCCCAAAGCGTTGTGACTGGCGGCGGCCCGGACGGATAGAGCCGCCTTCGTGGGTGACTGAGGCCGAGATTCCCCAGACTGCGGACTCTCGTTCGGTCATAGTAGGCGCGGCAGATCGGGCGTGGCTGAGGCGGAGAGGCACATCGCCTTAAGAGGTGTTTGTTGCCGTCGCGCGGCGGTCGTTCGACGTGAATAGAGTTCCTGGACAGGCGGTGACTGGGCATGGCGTAGGTCGCGGCCAGGTGGCGCGGTCGGGGGGTGCTGCCTTTGAGGGCTTCGAGCGAGATGTTGGGCTGTGGTCCCTGGCCCAACGCCGGGCTTCGTGCTTGTGGAAGTGGCGGAAGGGGTTCGACTACCCGGCAGGTTGGTTCAGTCCGATCGGGTGCCCGAGATCGGGAGCCGCGTGACCCCTGAGGTTCGAACGAACGGATCCGAGTCCGACCTGGCTGAAGCTGGGAGGAAACATCGAAGAAGGAGGACGTGTGAGGCGACACCTCGCGATCATCGAGGCAGTTCGCTCCCCGCTCGTGGCGGAGCAGGCCGGAGGACTCCCCGGCAGCACGACCGCCGGCGTCCTCCTACCGCCGGTCGTCGGGGCAATGTTGGCGCGCACTCGCACATGCCCCGCCCAGGTGGACGAGGTGGTCGTGTGCGGCATGTCGAGGAGCGTCGGGATCGGTTTCGGGCCTGAGGCTGTCGACCTGCGGTCCGTGCCGGGTACCGCAGTCCTCGAGGAGCAGGCGCGCCGCGCTTCCGGGGCACTCGCTCTAGTGGCGGCGGTGCGTGCTGCGGACTCCGGGCCGTTGGTGCCCGGACATTCACCGCCGAGCGCGCCGGAGCTCATCGCTGGGGTCGCCGCCAGGTCGACCGCGCGAGCCCTGGCGGCTGCGACGGCGGGGGACTTCGCGGGCCAGATCGTGCCGGTCGCGCTCGGTGGGAGGCTGCTCGATCGGGACCAGATCAGGGCCCTCGACCGCGAGCGCGGGAGCCTCCCGGCCGGCATCGGTGTGGGTCCGGCCCACGGCGGGACTAGCTGCCTCCCTAGCGTTGTGGCGCCGCCGGCGTTTGGCGCAGTAGCCCTGTTGTTGTGCACGGACGACCGTGCGGCCGAACTGGGGTTCCGTCCGCGCGCCAAGGTGCTGGCCGTCGTGAGCGAGCCGAGTACGGCGGCGACGGTGTGGGAGGTGCAGGAACGCGTCACGTCGCGGGCGTTGACCAGGGCCGGTGTTCTCGCTTCCCAGCTGGACCACGTCGAGATCGACGAGCGTTTCGCAGCGGCTCCTGCAGTCTGGATGAGACGGTTCCTCGTGCACGGGGACCTGGTGAACCCCCGGGGTGGCGCCATCGCCCTCGGGACCCCCGGTCACGCCTCCGGGCTTCGGCTCGTCGTGACGCTCCTGCACGGCCTGCGGACGGTCGGGGGAGTGTTCGGCGTGGTCGTTGCACACGAACTCGACGGCACCGTCCGCGCAATCGTTATTGAGCGGACTTTGTAGAGCTGCAGGGAGTCGCCAAAGTCAGATGATTTTGAGCCGCCGTGGGGCGTCGCGGCTGTCATGTCGCAGTTCGGCGGCGGCGTTGATGGCTCTGGTGAGGCGGTCATCAGGCTCGATCCCGTGCCAGGGCAGCCCGGCGAGCTTGCGACGCAGCTGTGACTGGTTGCCGTTCACGGACAGGACCCAGTGCGCGCGACCTGGGCGCAGTCGGCGACGTGCTCCAGCTGGGTGGGATTGCATGGGCGGTAAGCGCCGCACCAGTCAGTTCCATGCTGGTCAGCGTGTCGAGCAGCGGTCAACCGCGGCCGCATCTGCGGCCTGAGATGCGAACACACGCTCACCCCCAACGCAACTCGGGACTTGACACTGACGGATACCGAGGCGGAAGCCGCGGTGGGCGGCATGGGACCATTCTTGAACCAGGGGGGAGGTGCGTGCGGTCGGCACACGGGTGCTGGCGCACCGCTTCCTCTACTTCGACGTCGTCGATGCCCTCGCTGGTGCCGCTCCCAGCAGGCGCTCGGTGACCCGTTCGACCTGGCAACGACGATGGGCACGCTAGTGACCGAGATGCAGTAGGAGCGGATGCGGGGCTACATCGAGAAGGGGTGGGCGGAAAGGCGCCCGGCTGGTGGCCGGGCGGCCTCCCGGACGGCGCCAGGTTCTTTGTATTGCCCCCGATCTTCGCCCACGCGGACAACGTCATGACGAGCGCCCGCGAGGAGATCTTCGGTCTGGTCGGCACCGTGATACCTCGACGACTCCGAAGACGCTGTTTGGATCGCCAACACAACGCATACCGGCACGCTGTGACGATGTGGACGAAGGACGTCACCGCTGCACACTCCCTTGCCGCGCAAGTGCAGGCCGGTGCCGTCTGGGTCAATGGCTGGACCGCGATCGGCGCTGCACTGCCAGGCAAGGGGAGGCATGAAGAACAGCGAGATCGGTAGTGAGCTCGGCTGGAGCGGGGCATCCTCGCTAACACCAAGAAGACGGTAGTCAATGTCGTCCTCTGGACTCGTCTCCGACGAGATCCATGTGACGGGTGGAAGAGCTACAGGTTTCTCGGAGCTGGTAGCTCTCCCACGCCCGCTCACGGGCGGACGGCGCTGCTGACGGCTTGAGGAGTAGAGCGCGGCCCGGAAACGATTCCGGGCGAAGAACATTCACCGGGTTCACTCAGGGGGCGACGGGCCTCCTGGACCAGCTGCAGCACCTCGCGTAAGCGCTTCAGGGCCGCGCGAGTGGCGTCGGGCCGTCCCAGCGCCGTCTGCTGGAATACCAGGCCTTCAAGGGCGGAGAAGATCAAGTGGACAAAGGCCTCGTCTGAATCGATACCTGCTCGCTCGAGCTCGCCGCGTACGGTTTCATGAAACACGGTGTAAATGTCTTCAACGTACGGCCGAAGCTCCGGTTGGCGCCGCGCCTCGAGCATGAGCTCGTACTGGAAAGCCTGTGGGCCGGGATCTTGATCGACTATCTCGGCCAGGCTGGCGAACAGGCTGTCCAGTCGCCCGCTGCCAGCTTCGGTGCTGATGGCCGGGATGCTGGTCTCGAGCGAGTACTCCAGAGCCGCGTGGATCAGAGCATCCCGTGTGCCAAAGTGGTGCGTCACGAGGCCGTGGGTGACTCCCGCCTCCTTCGCCACGGCGCGGTACGTGAGATTCCGCAGTCCCCGCTCCGCCACTATGCGCACGACAGCGGCAAGGAGGGCTGCGCGTCCCTCGCCGTAGGGAAGTGCGCGATCCGTTGGCGCGGCGTCGGCTGCGGACATGTCACCTCATCTCTCCGGGGAGTGCGACGGTACACCCACCGTAGCTCGCGGTCTCGAAGCTCATGCTCGGAAAGGGTTCGTAAATCAGAGTAAGGCGAAGCTAGTCTACTGCAATAGAAATTACCCCCATTAATTATTGACCTGTTTAGTGGTGTTCGGGTTGACCTTGGCCAGGTAGTCGGCGAGAGACTCGAGGATCTCGTCGGCGGTCTTGGTCCAGCGGAAGGGGCGGGGATTGTCGTTCCATTCGTCGATCCACGCGGCGATGTCCTTTTCAAGAACTTCGACCGAGGTGTGAACGCCGCGGCGGATGAGTTTGGCGGTGAGCAGGCCGAACCAGCGTTCGACCTGATTCATCCAACTCGAACCGGTCGGGGTGAAGTGGACGTGGAAGCGGGGATGTCGGGCCAGCCACGCCTTGATCTCGGGAGTGTTGTGGGTGGGGCAGTTGTCGCACACCAGATGCACGTCGAGTTGACAGGGTACAGCCTTGTCGATGGTGGTCAGGAACTTACGGAATTCGACGGCGCGGTGGCGGCGGTGCAGGGCGCTGATGACGGTGCCGTCGGCGATGTCGAACGCCGCGTACAGGCTGGTGATGCTGTGACGGAGATAGTCGTGGGTGCCGCATTGCGGAGTGTCGGGCATGATCGGAGGTCGCGACCGGTCGAAAGGCTGGATCTGGGACTTCTCATCGACGCAGAGCGCGACTGCCTTCTCCGCCGGATTATGGTACAAGCCAACAACATCGACCACTTTCTCAATGAATACCGGGTCGGTGGACAACTTGAACGAGTCCTGCAGATGCGGTTTGAGGTCGAACTTGCGCCAGATCCGGCCGATGGTCGATTTCGACAGACCGGTCCGCTCCGCCATCGCCGCCCGCGACCAGTGAGTGCCCCTACCAGGCGTCGATTCCAAGGTCGCGATGACCACGTCTTCGACCTGGTCGAGCAGGATCGACGGCGGCCGACCGAGCCGGGGCTCGTCAGCCAGCCCGCCGAGCCGGCCGGTGATGAATCGCTGCCGCCACCGATCGACGGTCGACTCGTCGACACCGAGATCGATGGCGGTTTGCTTGTTCGTCCTGCCCTCGGCGCAACGCAGCACGATCTTGGCTCGCATCGCAAGGCGCTGAGCGGTTTTCGCGCTTCGTGCCCACGCTGCTAGCTGCGCGCGTTCGTCGTCGTTCAGCGCCAACTCTGGCTTCGGGCGTCCGCTGCGCCCGGCATCGGCCAGTCCGTCGAGCCGGTCGGCGGCGAACTTGCGTCGCCATTTCGCCACCGTCGCCACCGCGGCATTGAGATCGCGTGCCACGCCGGCGTTCGACGCACCTTCGGCGCAGGCCAACACGATGCGTGCCCGTTCGGACTGTCGCCGGTCCGCCGACTCGGCTCTACGTGTCAGCTCGGCGCGCTCGGCCGAGGACAAGGTGATCTCGACTGCCGAAGGTCCACGACGTGACATAAAACCAAGCATAAATTAACTGGCGAAATTTCTAGTGCAGAATACTAGGCACTTGACTAGTTTGCCGCGTTGCATCATTGTGTGTGTCGTGGCACACGAGATAGAGACGAAAAGAACCGGGCCGCAAGTCTCAACATCCGAGACCGCAACCTGAAGGTCTCTTTTGTCGCCCCCATGGCGCCCCTGGCGGGGATTCGCAAAGGGAGTTAGGCCATGGAAGGCGCTTTCCACTGAATGATGGGAGAAGTTTGTTATGGCAGATCAACTAGAGTCGGCTCAAGTAACGGAACTCGTGAAACTCGTGCACAGCAAGGCGGTCTCCCCTGTTGAGCTGAGCGAGCTATTCCTCGACCGGATTGGTGCATACGACGGGCGCATCGGTGCCTTTTGTACAGTCGACGAAGATCAAGTTCGCGAGCAGGCTAGGCGTGCCGAGCAGGCTCAAATGCGCGGCGACATGGGCCCGTTGCACGGAGTCCCTCTCGGAGTAAAAGATTTAATTTTCACCCGCGATCTGCGCACCACCGGCGGATCGGAAATATATTCGGGGTTCATCCCTGATGAGGACGACGTCGTTGTGGAGCGTGTGCGGCGCGCCGGTGCTGTCATCCTCGGCAAGACGAACACTGCAGAGTTTGGATTCTCGGCCAATCAGACGGCCAACAAACTATTTGGAGCGACGCGCAACCCCTGGGATCTCGATCGGTCGCCCGGTGGCTCAAGTGGTGGTTCAGCTGCTGCCGTGGCGGCTGGACTCGCGCCCGCCGCGATCGCCAGCGACGGGGGCGGTTCGGTTCGTATCCCCAGCAGCTTATGTGGCCTGTACGGGATCAAGCCCACATTTGGCAGGATTCCCCTGTATCCAGGGTGCCGAGATGGCCGATTCCCTGGTCTGAACGGTTGGGAGTCATTAGAGCACATCGGGCCGATGACACGCTCCGTGGCTGACGCGGCCCTCCTCATGGACGTAATGAGCGGTCCGGACTCGCGGGACCGTCACTCGCTTCGCTTCCCCAACAGTCCCAGCCACTTCTTGCGACAGCTAGCCGAGGACAAACGTGACCTAAGCGGGCTTAGGATCGCCTGGTCGAGCGACTGGGCCGGCGAAGAGCAGGTATCTCCGGACGTCCGCAGCGCCTTCGAAAGGGCAGTGATACAACTGCAGTCGCTGGGGTGCGAGGTTTTCGAGGACGCGCCGGACAGGCCAGCCTCGCGAGACACCCTCGGAGCGCTCGTTGCCCTGGATGCGGATCCAGGAGCTCTCAGAGATCTCGTGGAGAAGTACGAGGCCGACGTGAGTCCGCGTTTCAAAAGCATGCTGAGCAAGGACTGGTCATACCTCGAACTTGCGAACGCGACGCGCATGCGCCAGGCGATGTACGCGTCGGCGTCTGAGTTCTTCCGGCGCTATGACGCCTTCGTGACGCCGACGGTCCCGTTCACCGCGCTTCCATTGGGCGCTGAAGGGCCGGAGTCCTTCGACTGTTCGCGCGGGGGAGAGGCGGCTCGCGCCATTATTGGCTTCTGCTATCCCTTCAACATCACAGGAAATCCCGCCGCGAGCATCCCATGCGGGCTCGATACCGAGGGTCTTCCCATTGGGATGCAGATCGTTGCGGACTTGAATCGCGATGACCTTGTCCTTCGAGTCTCAGCCGCATATGAGAGCCAGTCCCCTTTGATAGGGACCCCAGCCGGAGCCGTGCCTGGATTCGGCGCGTAACCGAGTAGCGCAAGTGAAATGGTAGATCAGTCCAGCCAGAAGGGGCGGGCAGACAAGTGAGTACCGCTGTCAATCTGAACATACCGGGGTGCGCCCAAAGCCAGGGCGCGTATGCCGCCGAGACGGTCATCGGGAAGGTTCGGCATATCGTAGAAACATTGTCGGCTCACCCCTCGCTCCGACTGTCGGAACTCGCTCAAGAGGCCGGACTAGCGAAGGCGACGGTCCACCGACTGTGTGGCGACCTGGTCGACTGGGGGATCGTGAAGCGTATCGGGGACGGGAGATACGCGCTCGGGGACCGCCTGGGGGAACTGGGTGGCCTGGTTCGTTTACCTGGTTCGTTTGGTGATCTCGCTCAGTGCCATGCCGCTGATCTCTTCGCCAGGTTCAAGACGGTGGTAGGGGTGTCTGTGCTCGAAGAAGCACAAGTCCGTTGCATCGCGCGGGTCTCTGGGACGTCATACGGCCACGTCGGATGGATGAACACTGGTGGCCGCATGCCGATTCATTGCACAGCATCGGGCAAGGCCATCATGGCATTTAGTTCGAGAGAACTGTTTACGCAGGTGACATCGCAGCCGCTCGAAGCTCTGACGCCCGCCACCATCATCGCGCCCCGAGAATTGGCGCTACAGATGCAAGGCATCCGCAGGAACGGCTATTCGCTAGTGAGAGACGAGGTCTGCACCGGCTCGACGTCAATCGGGGTGCCGATCGTCGATCATCTGAGGAGGACCGTGGCGGCCTTCGAGATGGAGCTCCCGCTCAAGGGCGCGAGCATCCCCGAAGTTGAACGGTTGCTGAAGATACACGCGGCTCGATTCGGAGCAGACCTCTCAAGCCGCATGCTGCAGGGACGGCAAACGATGGTGCCGCACCGTTCCATACATGCGACCGTTGCAATCGGTTAAGTGCCCTATGAGTCAGGGCAGCGCGTGGTGGATTGGCGCGAGATGACCTGTCCTGTCGGCCGTGCAAGTCACTGCACACCATGTCATTCGTTCGATCTGAGAGGGAGCAACATTGTCTTCGTACATTTCTGACGTCGTCATCGTTGGTGCAAGTCTTGCCGGCGGGCGAACTGCGGAAGCTCTGCGGAGTCGAGGATTCGACGGGCGGATCGTGCTAGCCGGACGAGAGCCATACCCACCCTACGAGCGGCCCGCGCTCTCCAAAGAGTTCCTAACCAAGGGCGTGCCACCCGAGGATTTGCAGCTTCGACCCCAAGGACAATGGAGGGACCTAGACATAGAGCTCATCACCGGCGAGGGGGTCGAGGCGGTCTCGGTCAGCGAGGGCTGCTTGGAGCTCACTTCCGGCCGCCGCTTGACGGCGGATCGTCTGGTGCTGTGCACGGGCGGCCGGAGTCGACCGCTCGGCATCGCCGGCGAACGGCTGCCTGGGGTCTATCACCTCCGGGACATCGCAGATGCAGAAGCTCTGAGGTCGGTGCTCCATGAGCGTGCGCGCGTCGTCATCGTGGGAGGCGGCTTCGTAGGGGCCGAAACAGCTGCTAGCGCAGCGACTTTAGGGTGTGATGTGACGATTCTCGAGGTCGGGCCTACTCTAATGATTCGGGGTCTGGGCGTGCGGTGGGGAACCCTTGTGGCGGAGGAGCACCGCCGGCAGGGTGTGACGGTGCGGACGGACACCTCGGTTCGCCAATTCCTTGGTCGCGACAGGGTTCACGGTGTTGAGCTGGCCGACGGAGAACGCATTGACGCGGATGTCGTCATCGTCGGCGTTGGTATGACGCCCGCGGTCGAGCTGGCCCTGGACGCTTCGCTGGCGATCGACAATGGGATCGTGGTGGACGAAGGTGGCCGCACCAGCAATCCCCACGTCTTCGCGGCGGGAGATGTGACTAATCAACCTGGCTGGCGCGGTATCGGACGTCGACGGCTGGAGTCGTTCCAGAACGCTCAGGATCAGGCCGAGTCGGTAGCTGCCGCGCTGCTCGGTCAGCCCTTGCCTGAGCGCGACGTGCCGTGGTTCTGGTCGGACCAGTTCGAGTACAACATTCAAACCGCCGGGCACCTCGCGACCGATGGCGAGCTCGTCCTACGGGGAGCTGAGGACAGTTCCTCGTTCACGGCGTTCCATCTCCGCGAGGGCGTACTGAGTGGTGTGTTCGCGATAAACGGCGGACGCGACGTACGAGGCGCGATGCGCCTCATCGCCTCTGGTCAGCAGCTTGATGCCGCGAGCCTGGCCGACCCTTCGGTCGACCTCCGGCACCTGGTTGCGGCCCGTTAATATGCTCGACGAGCCGCTGTCTGGAGCAAATCGCTCTCCTTGCGGACGTCAAGTCCTCTTCTCCTCCCTTCCAACGACGCCCCTCCGATTCGGCTATGCGCGTGTCACACCAAGAGGTGCGTCCGGCCGACGCGGCACCCCTTTTCTGGCCGAATGCTGGGCAGGCGAGTAATCAGGACCGCGCGGAAACGGTGGATGGCGATGTAGATCGTCGCTGACAAATCGAGGCAAATGGGCATCAGCGGTCCGGGATGAAATCGTCGCAAACATTAGAAGCGATACAAGGGTGTGCACGTTGACGATGACTGAGCACGAGATAGAAGCACAAGGCGCGCTTGAAGCAGATAGAGAGACCCGGTGCTCGGTTTACCTGTGGCAGGTACCGGCCGGAAGATCTCGGAGCTCACAACTTGGGCTGTGACCCTATAAGCGAGTCAATTATAACAAGGCGATTTGGTTACGTCTCTACGCCCACGCAGTGATTGAATTTCTTGAGAAGAGGAGTCTATGAGCACGATCTGGACGCATCTCGGCGGCCTGCAGCACTCCATCGAGTTCGTCGATGTCGGAGACGTACGGACGAGAGTCCTGCGATCAGGCGAGGGCGGCACCACGTGTGTGCTCCTGCACGGATCGGGGGGGCACCTGGAGGTATTCGCGCGAAACATCGCCGCGCTAAGTGAGTTCCACCGAGTAGTGGCCATCGATCTATTCGGTCACGGATTCACCTCGAACACGGGTGGTAAAGCCCAGAACTGGGATAGCCTCGCCAACCATGTCCTGAATACCCTCGACCGCCTGGGCATCGACGAGTCGATCTGGATCGGCGAGGCACTCGGCGCCCAGCTCGTGGAGTGGGTGGCGCTCACGGCCCCTGAGCGTCTTGCCGGGGGAGTCCTCATCAATGCTGTTATCCCGGATGCTCAGCCCGAGTTGCCGCCCTCCGACGAAGTCCTCCGTTTCCAAGCGTTGTCGGCTGCGGCACTCGCCGACCCTACTGATTTCGAGCTCATGCGCGAGCGAATCGAATGGTTGCTTGCGCCGACGACCCCCGTACCACCCGAAATGGTCGAGCTGCGAATGAGGATGTGGCAGCGGCCCGGCTTCCTCGAGGCGCATACCGAAATGCTGGCGTTCCTTCGTCAGGCTCGCGAAGTCCGTTCGTTCGAAGAGAGTGCCCTCTCTGCCATCCAGACACCACTCCTCGTCTGCTGGGGTGCTCACAACCGATTAATGCCCGCAGCGGCGGGCGCGGCGCTCGCCGAGGCTGTTCCGTCGGGCGATTTCCTCCTCTTCACGAACTCGGGAATGTGGCCCCAGTACGAGGAATGGCAAGTCTTTAACCGGGAAGTAGGTCGGTGGTTGACGACAGACCGGTCAACCGGCCGATCGAGTCAGGAACGATGAACGCGTGGAGTGCTACGTCGAGACCTGATGAATCGTCCCGGGTCTTATCGAGGGTGAGCCAGATATCCAGGAAGGATCACCCCAAACTCAGCATGGCGAACTACAAGTACCCCCAGGAACTCCGTGAACGAGCAACCCGATTCGTCACCAGCCTGGGCAGTGCCGACAGGAGGAAGCTTATGAACAAGGTAATAAGGGCGAAGGCCGCGGGGTTGCTGATGAACGCTTACACCAGAGGAGGTGCGCAGTGACGTCGGCGAGGTCGTGGACCGTTGCGACGGCGGCGGCGGAACTGCTGCGTTGCGAGGACGAGCGCGTCGACCGCCCCGCCTTCACTGATGAGTGGCCTGAGCTCGACCTCAACACTGGGTATGAGATCCAGGACCACAACCTTGCGGTACGCCTTGCACGGGGGGAGCGACTGGTCGGCGTCAAGCTCGGGCTGACCAGCAAGGCGAAACAGCAGCGAATGGGAATACATGTCCCCCTTGTCGCGTGGCTGACCGACGCGATGGTCCTACCCGCAGGCGAGCCGGTGCCACAGTCTCGGCTGATACACCCACGTGTTGAGCCAGAGATCGTGTTCGTCATGGGCGAGCGGCTCAAGGGGCCCGGAATTAGCCGCGCGACCGCAATGGAGGCCGTGGAAGAGGTTCGGGGGGGCGCCGAAGTCATAGACAGCCGCTACCGGAACTTCCAGTTCCAGGCTAGTGACGTGGTGGCCGACAATGCCTCGTCAGGGGTCTACATCACCGGCCCCGTCGGCCGCGCGCCGAAGGAGATGGACCTTTATCTTGAGGAGGTGCTCGTCGAGGCCGACGGACGCGTGGTTGACTCCGCCACCGGCGCTGCCGTGCAAGGACACCCAGGGGAGGCACTCGCCTTCGCGGCAAATGAGCTGGGCCGGCGTGGACACGCCATCGAAGCAGGCTGGGTCGTGCTGACAGGGGGGATGACAGACGCAGTACCGATAGCCCCGGGAGAGCGCCTCGCGATGCACTTCACCAACCTCGGGTCAGTTTTCCTCAACGGCGGAGTCTAACGCGATGCCACTTATCGAAGTGACGCTGGTCGAGGGGCGCAGCCCCGAGCAGCTTCGAGCGCTCATCCGGAACTTAGTCAAAGCAGCGTGCGACGCGGTCGGCGCCCCCATCGAGGCTGTGCGCGTTGTCATCCGCGAGGTCCCCGCGACGCACTGGGCAGCCGGCGAGGAGACGATTGCGGAACGCCGTGCACGAGGGGAAACGGGCCGTGAGACTCAGGAATCTGGGAAGCCTGACGACTAAGGAGGTTCAGTCCGTCGAAGGTGCGTCCTCCACGGTTGCCCGGCATCGACATCAGTACTGAGGAAGAGGGTGGTCATCGGGCATCCTCTCGACCTCGTCACCAATTCTTTTCCACTGCAGCAGAGTCTGTTTCAAGGATTCGGCAAGTTTCGGTAGGACGATTTCCACGGACTTGCTGCCGGGTACCGTCACGCGTTTGCGTACTGAGTGCGGCGATGATCTCGTCCGCCAGCCGAGCGTCCATGTGGGGTGCGTGTTTGACCGCGATGGAAGCCGAAGTCATCGTGATCACGGGCGAAGGCAATGTTGCATCCAATTTACAGCCAGATGCGGAACCTGTTGCTGCGCAATATGGTCGAGTTCTTGTTGTGTTGACGGAGAAGTTGGCGGCGGTGGCCGATTATCTGGACTGCGCTCGCGCGTTCGCGTTGGCGTTCAACGAGTTTCGGAAGGAGATTTGGAGCAGACCTGGACGACCAATCCGCAGGAGCGCCTAAATCGATCGCCGTCGGACGGATCATTCTGGCCGGGGGTGGTGGCCCCCGGCGCCACCCGACCGTGTCGGGCGCCGCCTCATCCCTGTAGGCAGGATCTGCCGTATAAAACATCAAACCGACCCCGCTCAGGCCGGCACGCCGGACTCGAGAAAGTTCGAGATTAGCCCTTGTTTCGGTGAGCGGACCGAGCTAGTTGCTTTAGTCGAAAGGAGAGTAGAGACTGGTCGACAACCAATTCCGGTGTTCTTCGCTTCGCAGTTGCGGGAGTCATAAATCTGCAAGTCTCGGTTGCCGCCAAGCGAAATGGTGACGGCACGGGAAAACATGCGGGAATTGTGCAGTGTGAAGGGTCCAGTACAGGAGACACCGATCGAGTGCAGGGTAAACCAATTCCGGCCTTCAGGATATCTAAGTCATTTTCAGACGTGACCGCCTGACGGACGTGTCCGGGCATATGAACCTGGAGAGATTCGTGCTCTAACGGGAGGGGAATGGTTCGGAAAAATCTACTTTCGAAAAATTCTCGCAGGATTCCATGAAACAGATCAGGGCTTTATAGAAGTGGACGACTTGCGCGAACGATCAAGAAACTTGCGCGAGCGCTCGCGCACAGTATGGTGAGCGAGCGATGAACCGACCGATCGCCCGCCTTGCGTTCCCGGGCGGCGCTCATGCCGACCGTCCGCACCCACATATCGTGAAGGAAGATGAACGAAACATGACGCTTCTGGATGAATTTATCATTCCCGCTTGCTCGGGACGCGCCTTCTATCTGGATCAGGGGCAAAGGCTACGGGTTACTGCACATGAGGGGATTCAAGTTGCAGACATCAAATTCATTAATCGTAACGATCCAAAGGAACAGTTCGCGGGTCCTTGGTCGGTTTTCCTAAATACCTTGGAAGGTACCGGCACAAAAGACAGCATTGCGAAGCTCTGGTCCAAGCCGCCGTACGAGAACGTGATGTTGAAGGTGGTTCGTGACGATGTCGGTCGTCACTTCATGAATGGCAGCTGTTCACAGCGCTGGGCTGAGTTCAGCGGTGGCCTCGCGAACGTGGTTGAGGGTGGTCGTACATGCTGGGACCTCTACGACGAAGCCCTCCGCCCTTTCGGTCTAACGGCGGCCGATACCGATAGTGAAGGAACCTTTAACGCGTTCATGTCGGTTAGCTATGACGGGGATGGCGGATTTATCTTCGAGCCGCCAAGCTGCGAAACTGGAGATTTCATTGATTTCGAGGCAGAGATGGATGTACTGGTTGTTGCCGTGTCTTGTCCTGACAAGAACGAAATCAACGACTTCAAGCCCAAGGCGATGAAGTACGAAATTTTCAATGGTCAGGACCCGTTGTGAAGCCCGAGTTGCAGAAGGGATTGCGATGGCACGACGGTGTGGCTCTCGCCCTTCCCATCGCGGTCGGTCTGTTCATCACCGCTGGGGCCACTACAGCCACGATCGGCACCTGGGGGACAATTGCCGTCTGCGTCGTTCTGGCAGTCATCGCGCTGCTCCAGAACCATCTCTTCGCTGAGATGGCGTCGATGTTCCCGGACAAAGCCGGGGGAGTCGCCGTCTTCGCGAACGAAGCATGGAAGCGCTACTTCGCTCCCCTGGGTGCAGTTGCGGCCTTCGGCTATTGGTGCGGTTGGGGTTTGGTCCTCACGATCGTGGGCCTGACGATGGGCTCGATCATCCAGGCCCAGTGGTTCGCTGACTCGGCCTGGACGGTGTCGACCGGACTAGTCGATGTGGGGCTCGGCCATGCCATCGCAGCCGTTGCGCTGGTTGCGGTCACCGTGGTCAATCTTCTCGGCATCAAGCTCGCCGTCCGCCTCAACCGGGTGGTCGGGGCCGTGTTCGTGGTCGTTCTCATCGGCTTGATCGTTCTGCCGTTCGCTATGGGCGACTGGTCGGCGGACAATCTCTCCTTCCACGCGGACGGGCCGTGGGGCGGCGCGAAAGTCGTGATCGTCTGGCTGTATCTGGGGGCCTGGTCGATCTACGGCAGCGAGCTGTGCGCCTCGTTCGCACCCGAGTACCGGAACCCTGCCGTCGACACGGCCAGAGCGATGAAGACCATCGCCCTGATCCTCATCGGGCTCTACGCGCTCGTCCCCCTGGCCACGTCGGGTCACCTGGGCGAGGAGGTCGTGGGGGCGGACCCGATCACCTACGGCATCATCGCGTATCAGGACATCCTCGGGACGGCGGCCTCATCACTGGTCGCCGCTGTGCTTTGCGCGGTGCTCTTCCTGGTCATGGTCTCTTCCGCTGCTGATGCCGCCCGTTCGCTCTACGGCATCTCGCACGAGGGGATGACGGTGCGTCAGCTGGGTCGACTCAACAAGGCGGGCGAGCCGGCGTTAGCCCTGGTGCTCACCATGTTCGTCAACCTCGGCGTCCTCGCTTTCGTCGCGAGTCCCGTGGCGGTTTTGATCGCAGGCAACCTTGGTTACCTCGTGGCGATCACGCTCGCCGTCTCAGGCTTCCTGCTGCTCCGCAAGGACCGCCCCCAATGGCCCCGTTCGATCCGGTTGGGCCGTGCTTGGATTCCGGTGGCGATGCTTCTCGTGGTGTTCAACGTCGTGATCCTGGTCGTCGGGGTCACGAGTCCTGACCTGGCGGCGGGCGCCAGCTTCAAGGAGGTGGCAATCGGGGGGGTTCTTCTGCTGGTCGGTATCGCCTTCTACCTCTATCGCCGCCTGGTGCAGGACCCCGGATCCTTGCGGCTGCGCGAGCCCGATGAGCCGCTGCCTTCCAGTTCACAACCGCATGCCCCCTGTGAGCAGGTCCAGGTTGATCTAGAGTCCTGATTTCCGTGGTGAGGGCGAAGAGAACGAAAAGGATCATGGCGCGACGCAAACGCCCTTCCTCGGAGGACGTCGTGCGCAAGGTACGCCGGGCCGACTAGTTGGCCGCGAAAGGCAAGAACGGTGAGGAGATCGCCGCAGCACTCGAACCCGACCCCGTTGGCGAAAGTCATCGCCGAACGCGGACGCCGCTGCGTCGACAGCATCCGCCGCCACTTACTATGGGTAAAGGCGCCACTGACGTGATGGCGGTCCCGGTTATCACCAGCCTGTTCGCCACGTTCCTCGCCTTTCGCTGCAATACTGCCCGCGATCACGTCGCCCTTGTCCGCGACGGCCCACTGCCCAACGTCCTCGGAAAGATCAATGCCAAACATCACTCACCTGTCTATGCGAGCGCCGCACAGCTGGCGGTGATGATTGCCTTTGAGTTTCAATCGGCTGTGCAACGGGGGCGACTCAGATGGCAGGCTCGTGCCAGTTCTGACTTGTTCCCGCCTGACTGGAGATATATAAGCGGAGCAACTCGAGCAACCCTTCGCGGTGCTCGGCTTCGTGGGTAACGGTCGCTGCCGCCGGCATCGCCAACGGCAACCGCGTGCAGCGTTTAAGTCTCGGCCGCACGAGAACGGATTTCTGCCGGTCCGCATTGCTGACCCGCAGCATTTGTGTGCTTGAAACGTGGTCGTTAAGCTGCGATGAAAAGTGTTGCTGTGCAACAGATTTAGCGAGCAATTGATTGATCTTGAGCGCCCGCGTCCGGTAGTGTGACCAGGGCAAACATCGCGCACTCCGCGCACATTCACTAACCTCTTTTAGGAGACTGCCATGGGTTCTTCCGACACAGATCTCAAAACGCTCGACAGCGTCATTACGGTCGCAGGTGCGTTGGCGGCGATATTCGGTGGAATCGCCGGTGTTGCCGGGCTCGCGACGTTTTTCGGGACCGGGGGAGGGTCGTAGGCGGTCTCCGTTCGGCTTTTTGCGATGGTGTGAAGGCTCGACTCCGGCGATCAGATCCGGACGTGACCGGACTGCCTTGATCGAGTCGGCATTCGATAGTCCATCGCGCGTATTCACTCTGCAACCGCTTCGGGATCTTTCCCGGAGCGGCTGTGGCGGTTTAACGGGGCTCTTGTCGACGACGAGTCAAACTGAGGTTCTGGCTCAATTTCCGTAATCTATGTTGAATGGGTCAGCGCTGAGGAGTATTCGTCTGCGGAGCAAGTCGAAACCAGCTCGTCCTTTCATCTGTCGTTTGATCATTTTCCGTGCCGAGACCAGCCAGATTCCGTGCGGCAGGGGGCCGGGCAGCAGGGCGACTGCGCAAACGAGCTGAGTGGGCTGCCGTCGCGCCGCAGCGCCGAGCCGCCGATGTCTGGGCCTACGAACACTGGATCACCGGCGCGGTGTGGGCGGCCTCGACGGCCACACAGTGGAGGACCGACGGGGCTGGTAGACGTCGGCGACTGTTCCCCGCACGTGTACGTGTCGACGGTACGGGTGATCGGCGCCGAGAACGGTGAGGTTCGTCCTGATCGCGGTGAGTGGTTCGTCCTGTATCGACCATTTCGGGCGTGCTGCACCGCCTTTGGGGTGGGTGCGGAGAAATCGGGGACGACCTCGTGCGCTAAGTACGAAATTGACGGCGGTTGAGCGGCGGTACCGGGCTCGCCGAGTGTGTGGAACGCTTCAAGGTGGCCCATCAGGTGGGGGTTAGGTGTCCTGCCTGATGGGCCGTGCGCGCTGGTGTCTGGGGAGACAGGCGCGCAGTTCTGGGTGACCCATCGGATGCCGGTCCGCGCGGACCGGTGTTCGGTGGGCCGAGTACAACGCTATCTCGGGATGGCGCTGCGTGGACTGATTGTAGCGAATGCATTGTCCGCGTTCGACTCCCGGACTCACAGTAATTCAGTGCGCGCTCGGCCTCGCTCGGATCGGCGTAGGGTGATCTGCGTTCCGTACGGGTCAGTATGCATCTCGGGTTGTCGGTGCGGTGCTGACGTGAGGGTGCCGTGTCGGCGGCGGGAGACGTATGGGGAGATGCTTTATCCGCGGAGGGCGGATGTGACGATGGCGGGTAGTTTTTCCAGCTGGGGTGTGCGGTGAATGTGGTGAGTCTGCGGGCGGTGGGGCTGCGTCACGCGAGGCCGGCGGCCTGGCGGAACGAGTTTTCGGTGGTGTCGCCGGGAGTGAGCTCCGGGGGATCAGCCGCAGAGAGAGCCGCATTCCCGGCATTGCCGGTTTCTGCGTCGGTTTGGTGGGTTGGATGTGTGATTGGGGCAGTCGATGGTGGCCGATACTTACTCGGCCGAGACCTAGCGGTGGGGGAGGGCTCCGGCCGCTAGGTCGCGACAATCTTTTGAGGGTTAGCTGACGGGGCTCTCGTCCTGTGTTGCGCGTTGCGAGGTTTGGTTGTGGTGGTTGTTGTTTCGGGCGTCGAGGCGGTGGGACGGCGGGTCGTTCTTCGGGCGTGACGGGAGGAATGCTGCGGCGACGAGGGCGCCGAGTGCGGTTACTGCTGCAGCGACATATGATCCGGCTGTGAGGCCGTCGAGGAAGGCGTGGTTTGCGACGTCCGAGATTGTTTGCGCTGCGCTGTGGTCGCCTGCGGTGCGGAGTTGTTCGGAGGCGATGACAGCTCCGCCGACGGAATCTTCGACGGTGGATCTGATGTGGGCGGGAAGATTTTGCGCGGCGTCGGAGGATGCGAGCGATGACGCGTACAGGGAGGCGTACACGCTTCCGATGATGGCGACGCCGAGTGTTCCTCCGACTTCTCGGGTGGCATCGTTCATTCCTGACCCGATGCCCGCTTTCTGGGGCGGTACTGCTCCCATGATGGCCTCGGTGGCTGGAGCTGCGGTCAGTCCCAGTCCCAGTCCCAGCGGGGTCATCTGCAAGGCGATCTCGGCGTAGCTTGTCGACTCGCTCAGTGTGGAAATCCAGAGGAATGCGGTGCTGAAGAGCATGAGTCCGACTGTCACGATGAGTTTGTTGCCCAGGCGCACAGCGAGGATGGTTCCGAGGACGGAACCCACTGCGATCGAGGCGGCTACCGGAATGAACTTGAGGCCTGTGTCGAGGGGGCCGAATCCGCGAACGAGTTGGAAGTACTGGGAGATGAGGAAGATGAATCCGAACAAAGCGAAGTAGGCGAATGTCACTGCGGCGCTTGCTGCGGTGAAGCGCATGTTCGTGAACAATTGGACGTCGATCATTGGTTCGTCCTGGTTTCGTTCCCACATCACCATGGCGAACAGTAGTGCCGCGGCGAGGGTGAAGCCGGCCAGGGTGGCGGTGCTGACCCACCCGTGTTCCGGTGCTTCGATCACGGTGTAGACCAGGGTTCCGACTGCAAGCACCGACAGGACGAGACCACCGATGTCGATGCGTGGTGCGCTGGGATCGCGTGAGGTGGTGACCACTGCAGCTGAGACTCCGATGGCGATGGCGGCTCCGGCGGCGAGGGCGAGGAAGACGCTTCCCCACCAGAAGTGCTCGAGTAACCAGCCACCGAGGATGGGGCCACATGCGACGCCCACACCTGTTGTGGCGCCCCAGATTCCGATGGCTTTCGCCTTGTCGGTGCGTTCGGTGAATACGTTGGACAAGATTGACAGAGTCGTCGGGTAGACGAATGCCGCTCCGAGGCCCATCACCGCTTGCCAGGCGATCAACTGGCCTGCACTCTCCGCGAACGAGGCCCCTACGGCTCCGCCGCCGAAGATGGTGAGCCCGAGCAGCAAGGCGCCCTTACGTCCGTAGCGGTCGCTGAGACTGCCGAACGCCAACACGAAGGTGGCGAACAGCAGGTTGTAGGCATCGACGATCCATTGCAGTTCTCGATTGTTCGCCTGAAAATCCAGTGCGAGTGAGGGTAGGGCCACATTGATCGCGGTCGTGGCGAGGCTGATCGCCAGAGTCGCCGCGCACAACACGAGCAGGACAGATAGTCGCGAGGGCCGGCGGCGCTGCACAGTCACATTCATAACTTTATTATTTCAAGCAATAAGATGAATTTGTCAAGTGTAGACTGGGGTCATGAAGTCGTACGGGGAGTTCTGCGCACTTGCGCGGGCGTTGGATGTGATCGGTGATCGATGGACGATGTTGGTGGTCCGCGAGCTTTTGGTCGGCCCGAGCAGGTATTCGGACCTGAACAAAGCGCTACCTGGGATCGCCACCAATCTCCTGGCCGCTCGGCTACGCACATTGGAAGAAGCTGGAGTCGTCGCATCGACCGATGCGCCTGCGCCCGTCTCCGCACGGGTGTACTCGCTGACCGAATGGGGACAGGGATTGCAGCGTTCGCTGGTCGAACTTGCACGGTGGGGTGTCCCGCTGATGTCGACAGGAGCCGGCGAGGATCACAGTCGAGGGCGGTGGCTGGTCTTCGCGGTCATGGCGTTGTACCCCGAACCCGATGCAGCGCAACAGGTAACCGGCTTTCCCACGGTGACGGTACGGATCGACGCCGACGGCGACAGTGTGCTACTCGTCTCGGGTACGTCAGGAGTCCGCGCGTCGGTGGCGAGCGCTCACGAACCGGCAGAGGTGATCGTGGAGGGTACGTCGGAGAAAGTGTTCCGGACATTGTCCGGCGGCGGCGGTGATTCGCACGCCGAGATCAAGGGAGACGCTGACGCGATCCGACGCTTCTCCATGCTCACATCGTTGGCACTGACCTCTGAGCGCGGCGACCGACTGCCGGCGTGAGCTGGGCACGGCTAGTGCTAGTCGAGATGATTTACTGAAATATGAACCGTGCTAACTCGATTCATCTGATCGGCGTGAATCCACTATGGTACGACATCGGCCGCCCGGACCTGGGTTGGGTATGGCGCGTCGCAGGACCGGGCAGCGAGAAGGGCGTCCAGCGGCTCGCAGGGCGATACTCGTCTTGGCCTCTCCCGCAATTGGCCGCGCGGAGCGGCGTTGATGGGTTGGTACCCGGGACAAAGAACGTCGGCACCGAACCCTCTGTTGGGGAACTCCGTCGACCCTCGAACTGCCAAGCGTGACCACGTGCAGGAAGACGGAGCTCCGTCAGGGAGCAGGCATCGACTGGGATCGAACTCCCGAAGAGCTGAATGAGATCGGGAGATCGGCTGTCGATTACATTCCTGTGCAACGGTTTCCGTGCGCGGTCTGTGTGGGGTGTCTCGCTGACACCTAGGTGATTGGTGTGAGGTGCCGGTGGGGAGGGTGTGTGGGGTCCGCCGGGCCGGAGTGGGGGTGCACTGTCCGGCGGACCGATCCGAAGCTTCCCGCCGGAGAGGCAGGTCAAACACCGGCGTTGTCTTTGCGATCACGAAGCCGGGGAGGAGATTCAAAAAACATTGGGCGAATTCGGGTTTCAGGTGAGTTTTCCGAGTTCGATGCGGAGTTGGTCGAGGGATTGGGTGAGTAGTCGGGAGACGTGCATTTGGGAGAGGCCGACTTTGGCTGCGATTTCAGCTTGGGTGAGTTCGCCGAAGAATCGGTAGAGCAGGATGGTGCGTTCTCGTTCGGGGAGGGCAAGGAGGGCCGGTCGGAGGGTTTCGTGGTTGTCGATGCCGTCGAGGGCGGTGTCGTAGTCTCCGAGTGTGTCTCCGATGGCGACGCCGTCTTTGAAGGTTTCGACGTCGAGGGACGTCGACTGGTACGAGTCGCCGGCGGCGACGATCTGCCCGATCTCGGATGGGTCGACGCCGATCTCGTCGGCGAGCTCGGGGGTGGTGGGTTCGCGGCCGAGGCGTTGGGTGAGCGAGGATTGTGCTTTCTTTAGTGCGAGGTAGTTTTCCTGCAGTGAGCGCGGGACGCGGACACCCCAGCCTTTGTCGCGGAAGTGTTTGCGCACTTCTCCCATCATCGTGGGAACGGCGAAGGACAAAAAGTCTTTCCCTTTGTCGAGGTCGAAGCGGTTGACGGCGTTGACCAGGCCGAGGCGGGCGACCTGGACGAGGTCGTCGTGAGATTGTCCGCGGCCGCGGTATCGGGCGGCGATGTTGACGGCGATCGGCAGCCCTGCTTCGATGATCTGCGTGCGTAGGCGTTCGCGTTCGGGATCGCCTGCGGGAAGCGTGCTCATGTCCGCGAAGAGTGCGGTGAGGTGTGTGTAGGGGTTGTCCTTGCCTGGGGCGGCGGTCATGAGCGTGCCGGGAGGGTTTTCTCCAAGGTGATCGTCGCAGTCGCGTCGCCTTCGGTGGTTGTGGCGGGTGTTTGTTCGAGCGCGACGTAGTCGACGAGTGTCTTGAGGACGAGCCAACCGAACGAGGATGTACTGGCGTCGACGGGGGATGAGGTTGTTGCGGTCAGGACCACTCGCAGGGTGTTGGGGTCGGCGACGGTGCGAAGGCGCATACCAGGGTGCTGGAGCGGCGGGCGTGGTTGATGAGGGTGGTGGCGGCTTCGTCGATGGCGAGGACGAGGTCGGCCACTGCGTCCATGGGTATGCCGTGGTGGTCGGCTGCCGCCCGCACCATCGCGCGCAACAAAGCGAGCTGGTCAGCGGACGCGGGGACGGAGAGGGACGGTGTGGCTGCGGCCGGGATGTTGAGTGCTTGGGTCTGTGATGTCACGTGGGATGCTCCTGATTGGGGTCGTGAGCATCGTATTCCCAGGTGGTGAGGGCGCTTCACGGAATGTTGGGCATTCGATGCCAGGTTATCGCAGTACGGTAGGCGCGATCGGAGACAGAAGCGGCGGGCACGCCCGATGCGATGCTGCTGGGGACGAATCCTCGCTATCAGTGTGATCCGGTGCTCGCGGCCATGACGAACACACGCTGCGCTGCGCGTCGCAGCGTGTGTCAGGTGGTGTGGAGCAGGAGATGATCGAAGTGTGTGCGTACCGCTGTGGGGACGTCGAGGTCGGCTGCTACTCGGGTGAGGAGCCCTTCGGCGATGTCGCGGAGTTTGACGTTCGTTTGTTGGGAGTGCCAGACGAGGACGTCGAAGGCGCGGTCGGCGGGGATGCGGTAGATGAGCATGAGCATCCCTTTGGCTAGTTCGATCGCACCGCGGGAGGCGGTGAGGTCGGCGACGGCATCGTCGACTGCTTCGGTGACAGTGGTGTCGATGGTGTCGGTGATGTCGATGTAGAAGCCGGAACTGCCGATGACCTCACCGTGCTCGTCGAGGACGCGGTCGCCGACGACCACGACCGAGCGGGTGTGCCCGTGGGTGTCGATGATGCGGTGGCGGCTGCTGAATGCTCCGCCGGTGGTGCGGATGGTGTGCAGGGTGTGGGCGACGTGGGCTCTGTCGTCGGGGTGTTTGTGGGAGAGGAGCAGTTCGGTGGTCGGGGTGATGGTGGCGGGGTCGTATCCGTGCATGCGGGCGACGGTGTCGGACCATTCCCATCGGTCGCCGCGGCGGTGGTAGAGGAATCCTCCGACTCGGTGTGGGGCACCGGCTTTCGCGATCGGGCCTAGTGTTCCTTCGTCCGCCGTCGACACTCGTATGCCCTTTCGATCCTGATCTTTTTCTCCGCTTGTTTGTTCGATGAAGTTATATCGGATCGGGCGGGTGGCGGCGACGCGTGGTTCCAGTCAGGGAGAGCGCAGGCGAGTGGGCAGCGGTGCGATCGTTATCGTCTGTTCGTGGGGTGTGTCCGGCCGGTCGAGCGGGGGAGGGACGGAAGCGCGTGAGCGTTGGTGTGTGCCGGCAGAAGTTTCTGCGGGAGTTGAGGCAGCTTCGTGGGCGGTTTCCCGATGACGGGGTGTTGATCGGGTCCTACGAGGCGGTCGTGGACGGTGACGACGATGTGGTGTTCGGTTTGTTGATCGGGTTGGTGGGCCCCGCTGCTCCGGTGTGTGCTGATGCGTTGTGGGAGTGCGTGAGTGGGTTTCTTCGCGACCTGAGGCGGGTGGAGTTGTTCAGCGAGCCGATACGGTGGAGAAGTCCTGCGCGGGGGCGCTGTTCGCGGTACACGCCTCCGCCTGTGCGTCCGGCCATCCGCCAATGATTCGCCGGGGGCGAACTTAGCTCAGAGACGGTGGCCTCGTCGGACAGGCACCCAGCGCTCGACCGGGGGGGGGGGGAGCGATTCGTGTCCGCAGGCCGCCTCATATTTGCCTCACCGACCAGTTCCTGCCTTTGCCTGAATGCCGTAGTCGGCGGTGGGCGGCCCGGTTGCGGGACTGTGAAGCGTTTACAGAAATGTGAGCTGGGTAACAGGCGGGAAGATGGGTGAAGGAGTAGACGCATGGATGTCAGTGACTTCGATGTCGTGGTGTGGCCCGAATCCGAGGAACGCGAAGCGTGGTGGCGCGCGGTCGTCGGAGCCGGTAGGGATGCAGCGTCGCCGACGATGACGCCGGAGCGGCGCGTCGAGCACGCACCTCTGCGGATTCTGCACGCGGCGTAGTTCACGGCAGCCACCGCACGGCAAGGGCGGTGGTGCGCCGGTTGTACGTGGCATGGAGGTCGTCGGCGTCGTCGGTGCCTCCGTTCGGGACTGCGAATCCCCCGCCGGGTCTAACGGTGTGGCCTTCCTGCGGGCACGGTGATGGACGAACCGTCTGGTCGTTACTGACGGACAGGCAGGCCAGGCTCTTTGTCCTCGTACTCGGCTGCGTGAGTCTCGTAGAAGGAGGGGTAGGTGCATCACCCAGTGAAAGCGGTGCTCGACTGGCTTCGCAGTGGTTACCCGGAGGGTATTCCCGAAAAGGACCATTTCGCGTTGCTGGCTGTCCTGCGCCGCAGATTGGGCGACGACGAAATGGACCAAGTGGTGGCCATGTCTGTCGAACGTGCCCATGAGACTCCAGATCGCCACATCGATTATGTGCGCGTTCGCGATCTGATCGCAGGCACCATCGATGAAGAACCGTCCGAGGAGGACATCGAACGCGTCTCTCGCCGGCTCGAAGAAGGTGGCTGGTCGTTGGTGCCCTCCGATTCACATGACGGAGAAGAAGGCTGCGCGGCCGATACGCCCCGCCGCGGTGCGCCCTAAGTAATTGCGCTGCAACGGTTCACGCGGTGACCTAGTTCGCGGTATACGCGCTGTCGGTGCGGCCGTTGATCCGGTTGCACTCGAGGGTGTCACAGAGGAAGTCGGGACGAGAAAATCTGGGCGGCCGGCTGATTTGTGGCCTCCATCTGGGAGCGGCGTGGTGTGTGTGCCCCCGTGCTGGCGGCGCGAGTGCGTCCGGGCCGTTGCCGGTTGATTTCTCTGAGAGGTTGTCAGTGGGTGTCGGCCGAGGCGGCGCCGACGAGGGTGAGTACTGGTTGTGGCTGATGCTGTTTCGGGGCACTGTGGGTGCAGGTTGTCCGGTGGCGTTGATGGATGTGGTGGCGCCGCTGTGGTGGGATCCAGGGTCCTTCGTAGGCGAGGTCGCCGCAGTGTCGGCATTGTGTGCGGAAGTATCCCTCGTTCATCGTCTGTCTGGTCCTCTAGGTGTTGTACATCTGAATCGAATTATATTGTACGGCAACTAGTCCCGTCCCAGATGTGCTGGCCCGAGAGGTGCGTTCAGGAGTGTGCGTAGGCGATCCGTATACGGGTCGGTGCGGTGGTGTCGGTGTCGGTGTCGGTGTCGTCGAGATGTACGGCGGTGGGCCATGGAGTCTGCTGCCGTAGTCGGGCCCGGGTTCGTGGGTCAGGGGAAGCCGTAGTGGCGGCGCATGTGTGCGAGGGCGGCGACGTCGTCGTCGGTGCATGCGGTTGCGGCGAGCCATTGGCAGGCCTGCTGATAGTCGGCGTGTGCCTGAGCGTGTGATTCGGGGGTGACGCCGGTGGGAAGGTGTTCTGCGTTGTCGGTGTCGGGGTTCTCGAATTGGGAGAGGTAGGCCGCGAGTATGGCTGCTTCGCGCCGGAATTTAGTGAGCACGGGAATCTCCGCCACGATGGTGTGGGGGTTGGTCTACGACACGGTGTGGTGTCGGAGATGGATGTTCTGGCATCGGTTCGGGTGCTCCATTCGGCCCCGACCTGATGAAGTGCGTGCGTGATCAACGATCGTGGTTGACGGTAACATCGATCGCCTGTGGCTATCAACAAGCTACCGTGTGTAATCACCTCGTAGGGTTCGGGGTGCGCAGAAGGACGGCGGTAGCCCGAACCGCTTAGGGAAGTTGTGGGGCAATGCCTGTGGTGCACCGCGACGTCGGTGGGGATACCGGCCGATATCGCGTCGACTCGGGCCCGGAAAGTTCCAGAGGATCGGCAAGCTGTTTTCTACCCAGTCCAAGGCCGCGAACGGTGTGCCGCGTAGCTAACGATCAAGTGAGCCATCATAGATTCTCCTCGCGAAAGTACTGGCTGCCTTCGGTTGACGTGGCAACATCTTCGATAGTGCGAATCTGTCTTCGAAAATGGGGCCAATTGATGTCGTAGGTACGCCGTAATATCCCGTCGAACTAATACAGGTGGGAGAGATTCGGTGGCGGCGAGAAATTCTGTGGTCAAGCGTGAGGAAATCTCCGAGACGGTTCGGCGGAGAATTTGGGCGCGTGCTGCTGGTCGGTGTGTTCTGTGTTCGCAGTGGCTTTTGGATTCGCGTTCGTCGCCGATGCACACTGTGTTGGTCGGGGAGATTGCCCATAATGTGGGGGCGACGTCGGGTGAAAAGTCTCCGCGTACAAGCGCGGACGTCGCGGATCGTAATGCGGAATCGAATCTTTTGTTGTTGTGCCATTCGTGTCACAAGAGTATCGATTCGGCGGAATTGATCCCGCTGTATACCGAGGAGTATCTGGCGGACAAGAAACGTCGGCACGAGCGCCGGGTGCGTGAGGTCACCGATTTCGCGACGCTGCGTCAGACCACCGTGGTGCGGATGGTGGGCGCGGTACGCGAGAGCACCTCCGGTGTTGCGCCGGGGCAACTCGCCGAAGCTCTGCTCGATCGGAACCTGACGGGATTCGGTGAGGACACGCGAACGGGCGATTTCTTCGTACAGCTTCCCGGCAACGAGGGGCAGGAGTGGTTCTGGGACAGCGGGAAAGCAGCGATCGACAAGGAGCTGACGAAGGTGCAGGACGCCATCGCCCATGGCGACACGACGCATGTCAGTGTGTTTGCAATCGCTCCGATCCCGCTGTTGGTGTATCTCGGTTCCAGGCTGGACGACAAGACGGAAACATTGCTGTTCGAACGTCATCGCGGCAGTACCGGCAGTCCGTGGACGTGGCCTCAACACCCGGATCCGGCACCGGATTTCGATGTCGTCGTCCGCAGCGAGGGAGCCGGAGACGACAGCGAGATCGTCGTGATGGTCAGTGTCTCTGCCGATGTCAACACCGAGCGGATCCCTGATGCTCTCCGTGGGCTGCCTCTTCTCGAAGTTCGCCCCACGACTGAGGACCCTCGATCGGGTCTGATCGATTCACCGCGCGCCCTCGACGCGTTCGCCAAAGCCTGGCGCGCGTGTGTCGTGCAGGTCGAGCGGCAATGGCCGAGCGCACGGAGGATTCATGTGATCGCCGCAGTCCCGGTCACGGCGGCGATTCAGATGGGGCGGGACAGGATGAGAACCGCGCAACCGGACCTGGTCCTGTACCAACGTACGGACCATGCGACCTACACACGGGTTCTGGAGGTGACCGGATGACTCCGCGTCACAACGAATTCAAGGCTTTCCTCGACGATCACGTCAACCTCAACCCGGATCGCACGAAGAAACTGAATGCTCGTGTCGAGGCGATCAATTCGTTCGTCAACGAACACGCCGATCTGCAGATCTGTCTCGACGGGGATCTGATTCCACAAGGGTCCTACGCGAGCCGGACGATCATCAAACCGCAACGACGCAACGATTTCGACGCGGATGTGCTGTTGCCGATGAAGGAAGTGGACGGATGGGAACCCAAGCACTACACCATCAAGCTCCACAAGGCGTTCGATGATTCAGCACGCTACGGCGACAACGCGAAACTAGGGAAGCGTTGCGCCACAATCGACTACGCAGGCGACTTCCACATCGACATAGTTCCGTTCGTCACCCGAGCCGACGGTCTGACCTACATCACTCACCGAACGAAAAACCAGTTCATTCTTGCCGAACCCACCGCCCTGTCGTCCTGGTTCGTAGGACAGAACAAGGCCGCCGGCGGGCATCTGGTGAAGACGGTGCGGCTGATGAAATATCTGCGGGACAACAGTTCTGCAGAAATACCGTCGGTCGTGCTGTCCTCGCTGCTGGCCGGGCGCGTCCAACCCTTCACCTCGTACACGGACCTGCCGCGCACGCTCGTCGCGCTGGTCAACGACCTGAAAACGTACTTGGACTCGCACTTTTTCGTGCCGTTCGTCGACGACCAGACCGGCCAGAACCTGGCGGATCGCTGGCCGCAGTCAGCTTTCGTCACCTTCAAGAGCAGGCTATCGACGTGGGCGAAAGACATGCAGAGCGCCCTCGACGCACCTGCCGATGAGAGCGTCGACGCGTGGAGGACGGTCTTCGGAACGAACTTCGGGTCCGCGTCGACATCGGCTGCGGCCGGCGGCTCACGCTCTGCGCTCAGTGCTGCGATCGCCCAGCATTATGCCGAACAGCCCGCGCCCCGGGAGCAGTTCCTCGAGCAGCATTTCGGTATCCCGACACGACTGGATCCGGCATATACGGTGAGATTGGTCGGACGCATGTCGCCGACGAAGTCAGGTTTCCACCGCTACAGGCCGCTGCCGCAGGCAGGTAACCTCGTTCCGATCGGGCGGTCACTGAAGTTCAAAATCGAAGAGTGCACTGCTCCTGCTCCGTACCAGCTGTTTTGGAAGGTCAGGAACGTCGGGGAGGAAGCCCGTCGGCAAAACGCGGAGCGGGGGGAAATCAACGAGTACGGCGAAGTAATCACCGAGCACAGCAGCTTCGTCGGAGCCCATTGGGTGCAGGTCTGGGTCGTCAAGGACGGTGTCGCGGTCGCGACGGACCGACAGGACGTCAGAATCGTCTAGGTATTCCATATATAGGGGTGGAGGTTGCGGGCCATGCGGTCATCAGCGGCGTGAACGGCAAGAAAAGAACTGCCGGAGTGAAGCGCAGGTGCTTGCAGAGCGCGTTTTTGTGACCGGATGGAGATCGACGAGGGCCGTGCGATCGTCAGTGGTTCTCGATGATGGCAGCGACTTCTTCAGCACTCAGACGTGGTCTTTCGTCGAAGTCGGAGTAGGCGCCGTAATCGTCGACTTTCACGTCGCGGGTGAGTTCCGTGGCGACTAGCGCGATGGTCTCGTAGCGGGCTGGCATATCTTCTCGTAGTCGCGAAAGCGAATCTGCTGATGGCACCTTTGAGCTCGGTTTCGTGTTCTGGGGTGACCCAACCCATGCCCATGCGCAGTATCTGCGCATCACCGTCTCCGCTCGTTCGGCCGACGTGTCCGAATGCGTATTTCTCGGCCTGCACGCCGGCGAGGAGCACGTCGGCCGCGTCGTCTGGTCGCTGAGGTACCCAGGCGGCGGGGTCGGCAGTAGTCAGCTGAAGGCCCCCTCCTTTGACACTTCCACCCGTCCAGAGCGGTGCGAGATCTGCAGGAGTGGCGAGCGATATGTCGATGAACGGGATTCCACGCGCGTGGGCAAACACCGCGGGCGGCGTTTTTGGGTGCCGGCGGGGTGTTCGGGTTGGGTGGTGTGGGGGAGTGGTGCCGGGTCGGGTGGGGGTGTTGTGGGCTCGTTTTGGGTGTTTTTGAATGTTGTTGTGTGTTAGTAGGTTTCGGTATGATGTTGATGTTGAGTTGGTTTCGTGGGTTGCGCGCGGTGGTTTTTTCGTCAACATCGAATATTCTTGCAGTGGTGAGGGTTTCGGTCTTTCGTGTTTTCGGGTTGTTTTGCGTTTGGTCGGTCGGGGGGGTGTATGATTGGGAGCATGATGATGACGAGGCGGTGGACGCGAGACGGGGCGCTTTTCGTGACCCCTCCCCTCCTTCCCAGCCTCGTTCGGGTGTCGGGTACCGGTTTAGACGTTGCGATGAATTCGATTGGTGAAAACCAAGATTCGGAATTCAGAGGAGCGGAGCGACTCGATCGACGGCAACGGCACTCGACCCACTGCGAGCCGCGCAGCGGTTCCCTGGCGGGGAGCGCAGCGACTCGCTTCCGTCTCCCGACGCGCAGCGTCGGGAGGAGCGCCGCGG